>NZ_CAXAPL010000033.1:0-70539 GCF_963970845.1 Pseudomonas sp. RA_105y_Pfl2_P56 | reverse complement strand
AAGCAGCATCTTAAGTAATGCGGCTCTGCGTTCAGGTGAATAGTACGGCACGACCAGTCTCTTTCCGCCCCCGATATGCTTTTTTTGGAAAAACCGGAGAGGCGACAACTATCCTGACACCGGGGGGCGGCTTAAGAGGCTTGTGGCCTTAAAGCAAATAGCCGTTGTCGGAAACAGACGTTCATGACCGACAACTTTTGTCAAAAATGGACGTTTAGAGTGTCTAGTCCTGAAATGGCTTTACACCTGTTTCACCTAACCACCGGCGCATGCTCGGCCATCAAATCTATTACCCAGTCGATAAATACCCGCACCTTGGCGCTGACATGGCGATTCGGCGGGAATGCCAGATACATCGGCATTGGCGCCATGTGCCAGTCCTCAAATAGCGGCAGCAGCTCACCGCTGACCAGGTGCGGTTTGGCCATGTACTGCGGTAGCCAAAGCATGCCCAGACCAGCCAAGCCGGCGGCGAGGTACGCATTGCCGTCGTCGACCGTCAGTTGCGGGCGGCCCTGGGCCTCGATGCGTTCCTCACCCCGCTGCATCGCGTAGGGCAAGGATTTGCCTGTACGAAACCAGAGGAAGCCAACGGTACTGTGCCTGCCCTCCTCCAGCTCACTGGGGTGCGCCGGCGTACCGAAGCGCTGCAGATAGCCGGGCGCGGCATAGATGCCGAGTTTCAGATCGCCCACATGCCTTGCCACCAGGGACTGATCGATGATCTCGCCGCCGCGCACCACGCAGTCTACGTTATCGCCAATGATGTCGACGATGCGATCGCTCACGCCCACGGTCAGCTGGATTTCCGGGTAGCGTGCAAAGAACCCCGGCAAGGCTGGTATCAGCAGCATTCGCGCCAGCGGACTGGGTACATCCACCCGCAGCCGCCCGCGCGGTGTCATCGAAGCGCTGGACAAGCTGGTCTCGGCGTCGTCCATATCGACCAGTAGCCGGATGACGCGCTCGTAGTAGGCCGCGCCATCGGCGGTGACATTGACCTTGCGTGTGGTGCGGTTGAGCAGGCGCACGCGCAGCCTCGCTTCCAGTTGCTGAACGAGCTGCGTCACGGTGGTCTTGCTCATGTGCAGGGTGGCTGCCGCCTTGGTGAAACTGCCGGTTTCCACCACTCGGGCAAAGGCCTGCATTGCATCGAAACGGTCCATTTCACGCCTCACTCGGGTCTGGATAGTTTGGATTCTACAAACAGTCATGACCAGAGTTGCTTGTTTATTCAGGTTGGTCGTTTTTTTACAGTGGCTTCATCGTAAACAGCGGGCCGCGATGGCCCCGAAGGAGGTATGCAATGACCAGCAAACGTGATGTCGTTTTCCCGCCTGACCGCCATGCACTGTACGAACTCCACCGCTACTCGCCGGCGATTCGCTCCAACGGTTTTCTGTTCGTATCCGGTCAGGTCGGCAGCCGCAAGGATGGCTCGGCCGAGCCGGACCTTGCGGCACAGGTTCGCCTGGCCTTCGCCAACCTCAACGCGATCTTGGCCGAGGCCGGCAGTAGTTTCGAGGATGTGGTCGACACGACCATCTTCATGGTCGACCCCGACTCGAAATTCGAAACTATCTGGGAAGTAGCGGCCGAGTACTGGGGCGAAGCTCCCTACCCGACAGTGACTGCTATCGGCGTGACCTGGTTGTCCGGCTTCGACTTCGAGATCAAAGTGATCGCCAAACTACCCCAATAGAATCGGCTCAGCACTCCTCCGACCGCCAAAGGGAACCCTTTTTTTCTGGCGCGCCCCTCCGCTCCCTACCGTTCGCTACCTGTTGTCACCGTCCGCTTTTGGCCGGATGCTGCCAGTGGGAAGTTATCGTGATGAATATTTATGGTCGCAGGAGTTCTAGAGTTCGAATCTCTACTTCACCGCCACATTAAGTAAACGCAAATTCCTGATTTTCCTAGAGAAAGTTGGGAGTTTGTGGTTTTTGGTGTCTGAAAAAAAGCCATATGGGACTGAGATGGGACTGGTGCGCTATTTTGGTGCGTAAATTGGTCCGACTGGATGAGTGATCAGTCTTCGCCTTTGACGATATGAACTAGGCTTTTGCGAACCCGAATCCAAGGCCGATTTTCAGTAAGCGTCTGCTCAACACGTCTTGCTTAATGGTCAGCGCTTGTCTGGAAGCAAGAAGTCTACCTCGTAGATACCGCGCGCCGCTCGGATGGCCACTGAGTGTGTGACTGGCCTTAAGTCACTCAGCTCCCATGCGAGCCAGCCGTCTTCAAAATAACTTGCACAGGCCGCTTGCATGTCAGCCAGGACGAATGGGCGCACGGCGTTCACGCGCACAATTGCGACGGCAATACCGTTATCGTCTTCGTCACCATCGTTATGAAGAAACCTCCCGTTTTCGACAATCAGAAGATCCTCGAAAGGATCTAAGTCTGGAAACCAACGACGAACTTCGAGGGTTTTCTCGCCAGAAGCGATTCGACCGCCACTGGGCCGTACAATTGATAAAGCCTTGATGGTTCTCTCCTAACAGTTGGGCGCTTGGAAAATAGTCGCCTTAATGGGATTCCACTTATGCGGCAGCAACTGATCGATTTCACTCGCCCGCTGCGTAGCGACCCTGCAAAGAGCCAGTTCTTGCGCCCAAGAGCCCACGGCCGGATCTGGTTCTCTGCCCAATTATTATCAATGGGTACGGCCCCGTCATCGAGGTAGCGCGACAGCGCTGCCCAGCGTTTCAGGCTGTAATCGAGTGCTCTGCTGATAGCCGAACCTTCGGGCACAACATCGCGCTGGGCGATCATCCAAGCATGCAGCATGTCCATCACTGGTACGGCTTTTTCTTGCCGTATTCGGCGCCGTAAATCCGGTTCCAGGTCGCGGACTTCGCTCTCGATTTCGTAAAGCAACTGGATGTATCGCAAAGCCTGCTCGGCGAGCTGGCTCTTGTTGGTGGCATGCAATTCGAAGAACTTGCGTCGCGCATGGGCCATGCAGCCGATTTCGGTAACGCCAAGTTCGAAGCTTGCCTTGTAACCGCCAAAATCATCACAGACCAGCTTGCCCTTCCAGTCTTGCAGAAAGTTGCGAGCGTGCTCTCCGGCACGGCTGGGGCTGAAGTCGTAAACGACCGCCGCCAAGTCCGAGAACTGGCTGGTGGCGTAGGTCCAAACATAAGAACGGTGGGTTTTCTTCGCACCCGGCGTGAGCATCTGCAATGGTATTTCATCGGCATGGATGACCTGCTGTCCGAGCACTACATCACGCAACGCATCGACCAGAGGCTGTAACTGTACGCCCGTCATGCCAACCCATTGCGCCAAGGTTGAACGTCGAATGGCCAAGCCAGCTCGTCCGAAAATCGACTCTTGCCGGTAAAGCGGAAGATGGTCGGCAAACTTGGCGATCATGACGTGAGCAAGCAGCCCAGCGGTCGGGATGCCCTTATCAATGACCTGTGCCGGAACCGGCGCCTGGATCAGTGTTTCACAGTCATTACAGATCCACTAGCCACGGACATGACGCTCTACGATAAATACGCCGGGCGTGTAGTCTAACTTTTCGCTGACATCTTCACCGATGCGCTGAGTGCGCAGCCGCATTGGCAGTGAGTATTGTCCGGTTCGTGATGGATCAACGTGCGTGGAAACCCTGCCGGCAATGCAGTGCGCTTGGGCTTTTGCTTTTTCTCGGTCGCCGCTGGCACTGTTTGCAACGCCTGAAGCTCTGCTTCAATCGCCGCGATATCGGTATCGATCAGGTCATTGAGCAGGCTGGCCTGCTCGGGATTCATCTGCTTGCTGCGCTTGGCAAACTTCAATCGCTTGAGCTGCGCGATCTCGTGAGTCAGTTTCTCGATCACCGTTTGGTCTCGGTTGATCTTCTTGCCCATGGTGTCGACTTGCGACAGCAACTGCGCTGCCAAGGCACGCAGTTGGTCGGAGGACATTTGGTCGAGATTGGGCGAAGAAGTCATGCTGCGGATTTTGCCAGAGCAGGCAGTTCGCGGGGATAGACCGATAGCCGAATTGCAGCCGTTAAAGCAGTGTGATCGCGCCGCCGCAACCCACACGTTGCCATGGCAGGCCCACTACCAGAGCTTGAAGTTGCTCGGTGTCCAACTGCATTTCAGCTCCATGACGGATGCTTGGCCAATGGAATTTGCCCTGGTTCAACCGACGAGCAGCCAGCCAGATACCGAAGCCGTCATGTACCAGAACTTTCATGCAAGTAGCGCGGCGGTTGGCAAATAGATAAGCACAGTGCGGCCTCGCCGCACCGAACACCGCGATCACCCTGGCCAACGCGGTTTCGGTGCCCGCTCGCATGTCCATCGGCTCGGTAGCGAGCCAGATGAAGTCGATGCGGATCATCGCAGCAGGTCTCGAAGAAAGGTGGCGCAAGCAGCAGCATTTTCGGTTGGCCAGTTCACTTTGACGGTGCCGCGCGAATGCTGGATCTCGACGTAGATATTCGACGATGTAGCTTGCGAACTTGCTCCGCCCAACTGCATGGGTAACGGAATAAATGCAGGTTGCAGCGCCATGCTTTTCTGCGCGTGCATCCGAATCCATTTGTGGACCAGGTTTGCGTTGAGGCTACGGCCGAGTGCGATGTTGGCAATAGAAGCGCCGGGCTGGGCACACTCTTGAATGACCTGGGCCTTGAAGGATTTTGAATAGGAACGGCGTGTTGGTTGCATGAAATACCCGCTTAAAAGGCTAGAACTGGTGCCCACTTAAATTTAAGTGCACACCATGTCTTGGCCTTGCGAGGTTGGGTAGATGACTTGGCCGGACGCATACGATTTTCATGGCGCATGACTCAGAGTCCAACATTGCTACTGGGGATGCACTGACATTGCTTCTACACAACCAGCATGCCTTGGGAGCCCAATAGAGGAGGTCACCAAGTGGCTTTCAGAGAATGGCGTAGATACTGTCGCCGAGAACGCACTTGTGGCGATGGAAACCTTAGACATAAATGCCAAAGCGATTACAGATGCGATTGCACGACTAAGGCAGTTTTAGGGTGTCGCCCTAGAAGGCAGCGATCGGCTGAAAGCTGGCATTTCGAATGTCGCTTGATTTGACGGGATTTCACTGTAAAAAGGCTGCGGACTTTCAACGAACAACCCGCTTCAAAAAGGTCACAGGGAATGAGATCGATAGAAAATAATCCTCCACAGTTCACTCGTATTCCGCTGGCAGCCATCGGCGTCGGGCTGGGCCTTGCCGTTGCCGTCTATACAACTGGAAAAGGCCCCTTCTTCCTAGATAACTTTGCATACTCCTGGTTACCGCAAGTGGCAGTGCTTTGCATAGCGCTGCTGTGCAAAGCGTCACGAGAATCGCTGGGGGGAATGGCTACTGCCATGGGGCTGTACTTGTTCCTTTTCGACCTCTGGGTCACAGACTCCATGGGGTGGCTTTTCTATTTATTCAGCTTTCCAGGCATCCTCATTGGGGCATTGCTTGGCGTTGTTTTCAGCCCCTCGCGGAAGGTATTCAAGGCGCTGGTAGCGTTTGCGTGGGTGGTTCTCGGTATAGTGGGAAATTTGGCGGTTCTCGCTGTTACGGTCACATAGACTCCTCGCGGTGATGGGCAATATGATATGTACTAACAGGCGGCTTGCAGCCATGGGCAACTGATAGCAAACCGAATCCTGGAAGTGAGTCAGTATTTTATGAACGAAGGTTGGCAAAACGACGATTACCTCATCGTCCTCACGCAGGATGAAAGCTTCGCTGCGATGAAAGCCTACCAATTTGACCATTACAAAAATTCCCTGGCTTTCAATCCGATCCCCTTCCTTGGGTGACCGATACCTTTCCTGGCTCATCTCTCAAAAAGCGAGTGTTGTATCACCGCGAGCTGCAACAACCATGGAGCCCCTCCCCAACACCCACAAGCCAGCGAATTCTGCTCTGGGTGTAGGCCGTTTCGTCAGGCTACGTAGCTTCTCCAAAGCCACTCAGCGCTCACTCATTCTCCCGCGCAAACGCTTCGACAATCTGCTCGATCACGGCCCTTACCCGCGCCGTATGGCGCAAGTCTGCGTGGGTCACCAGCCACACTTCATAGGGTTGTGGGCGATTGCGCGCCGGCCAGAGGTTGACGAGGCCATCACGTTCGCCCATGTAAACAGGAATTTCTCCTACACCCAGGCTCGCCGCAATCGAGCGACGCACCAACAAGCTGGAACTCAGGCTGGCGACGATTCGCCCGCGATGCAACGGCTCGCAGACCAGTGTCATGTCCTTGTTACCCTTTAGATAGGGTTCGTAAACCACTAGGTCATGCCCCTCAAACGCCTTACCCTGCTGAGGGATGCCCTTGGCGTCGACATACGCCTGTGACGCAAACAATCCCACCGGCCAGCGGGCAATCCGCCGAGCGATCAGGTCTGGATTGTCGGGACGGGTGTTGCGCACGGCGATATCCGCTTCGCGTTTGGCCAGGCTGAGGATCTGCGTGGAAGCATCCAGTTGCACGCGCACGTCCGGGTGCAGTTCGTGCAGTCGGGCGATGGCCGGGATCAGGAAATCGATGGCCAGCGAATCGGTGGTGCTGACGCGCACGTTGCCGGTCAGGCGATCGTCCAGGCCCTGAATCTGCCGCTCCAGCTCCAGCGCCGAGAGCTCCATTTTTTCGACGCTTTTAAGCGCCGCTTCGCCGACCGCTGTCAACGCGTAACCGTCGGACGTGCGCAAAAACAACGTCGCACTCAGCGACTTTTCCAACGCCGTGATCCGTCGTCCGACAGTCGCCTGATCCACGCCCAGTACCCGCGCCGCGCCGCGTAACGTCGACTCCCTGCATACCGCGAGAAATACCCGCGCATCGTCCCAATTCATCTTGCCTCCTGATGATGCAGATATGCATCAATACGATGCCAACTCGCTGCACCAGCGCAGCAACAATAGCCGATATGCTGAGCGCCATATACCTCTCAGGATCGCTCCCATGCGTACATCATCCTCAGCGTTACCGATCTTCGCCGGACTCTGCGCCAGCCTGGTCGGCATCGGCCTGGCGCGCTTCGCCTACACACCGTTGATTCCCTCGCTGATTCAGGCGCAGTGGTTTTCTGCCAACGACGTGGTCTATCTCGGCGCGGCCAATCTGGTCGGTTACCTGATCGGCGCCCTGCTCGGTCGGCCGATAGCTAGGCAACTTGGCAATAAAAACGCCCTGCGACTGATGATGCTGCTGGTCACCGCCGCGTTTTTTGCCTGTGCGTTTCCGTTGTCGGTGGGCTGGTTCTTTGGCTGGCGTTTGCTGTCAGGGATTACCGGTGGCGCGATCATGGTGCTGGTGGCGGCGACCGTCCTGCCCCATGTGCCGGCGTCCCGTAAAGGGCTGGCCAGCGGCGCAATCTTCCTCGGTATCGGCCTGGGGATTGCCGGTTCCGGGACAATCGTGCCGCCGCTGCTGAGCCTGGGCCTGCAGGCCACCTGGTTGGGGCTGGGCGGTTTGTCGTTGTTGCTGACCGCACTGAGCTGGTTTGGCTGGCCCGCCGATTTACCGCATGCGATTGCGACTCACGAGGTTGTGCCGGTTGAGCCAACACCTCACGCCGTCTATTTGCTGTTCGGCCAATATGCGTTCATGGCCGCAGGTTTGGTGCCGGCCATGGTTTTTCTGGTGGATTACGTGGCTCGCGGGCTCGGTGCCGGGGCGCATATGGGTGCACGGGTGTGGGTCATGTATGGCCTGGGCGCGATTGTCGGGCCGGTGAGTTATGGTTTTCTCGCTGATCGACTTGGCGCGCGGACAGGCATCCGGCTGGTATTGATGGTGCAGGTGATTGCGCTGGGGCTGCTGGCGTTTTCCCACACCTTCATGGCCCTGGCCGTGCTGGCGGTGATTATCGGTTCATTCCCGCCCGGTATCGTGCCACTGGCCTTGGCCCGTGTGCATGAACTGGTGCCGGATCATCATCGCCAGCAAATCGCCTGGAGCCGCGCCACCGTATCGTTTGCCACGTTCCAGGCGCTGGCCGGGTTTGCCTATTCGGCGTTGTTCAATGCCACAGGTGGCCATCACGCCTGGCTGTTCATGATCGCCGCGGGCGCGATCACGGTGGCAATTTTGCTGGAGCATGCCCCGAAATGGCTACCCTCTTCGCCTAAACCGCGGTTCTGTGAAAATTGAACGGAATCATTACCGGCAGGCCGCGCTCCCATCTATAGAACCTCTGGCAACAGGAATCCAAATGTCCTTACCCAACGAAATGACTCGCATCGAAATCACTGAACCCGGTGGCCCCGATGTTCTGCAAGCCAAACGCGTACCGTTGCCGGTCGCCGCCGAGGGTGAAGTGCTGATCCGCGTTCACGCCGCCGGCATCAACCGGCCAGACGCCTTGCAACGCGCCGGCAAATACCCGATGAAGCCCGGAATGAACCCGATTCCCGGTCTTGAAGTAGCCGGCGAAGTGGTCGCGCTCGGGGCCGGTGTCAGCCAGTTTGAGCTTGGCGACAGCGTTTGCGCGCTGACCAATGGCGGCGGTTACGCCGAATATTGCGCAGTACCGGCCGGCCAGACCCTGCCAATCCCCGCCGGGATTGATTGGGTGCAGGCCGCCGCGATCCCGGAAACCTTTTTTACCGTGTGGGCCAACCTGTTCGGCCTAGGTGGTGCCAGCAGCGGGCAACGTGCGCTGATTCACGGTGGCACCAGCGGTATCGGCACCACCGCGCTGATGCTGTGTCGTGAGTTCGGCATTGAGGCATTTGCCACGGCCGGTAGCGCCGAGAAATGCGCAGTGATCCGTAAGCTGGGCGGTCAGGCAATCAACTATCGCGAAGAGAATTTCGCTGACGTCATCGCCGAGAAAACTGCCGGTCAAGGCGTGAATATCGTTCTCGACATCATGGGCGCCTCCTACCTCAACGCAAACATCAGCGCCCTGGCGATGGATGGACGAGTGGTGATGCTCGGTTTCCTTGGCGGCGCCCGGGCCAATGACATTGATCTGCTGGCAATCCTCGGCAAACGCGCCGTTGTAACGGGTTCTCTGCTGCGCGCACGCACCGCTGCCGAGAAAGCCGCGATCGCCGATCAACTGCGCGAACACGTATGGCCGGTGCTGGCCGACGGACGCTGTCTGCCGATGGTCGACAAGGTCTACTCACTGACCGACGCGGCCAAAGCCCATGCCCACATGGAAGCCGGCGATCACATCGGCAAAATCGTGCTTCGCGTGGACTGAGCCGCCGCAGCATTTTGTAATCGTTGCACACGGGCGATGGTCGAAAATGTCGTGCACAGACCGAGGCATCTGGTAAAAAGCGTTCTTTGTCTACGCAGTGGTGAATCGTTTAATGTTCCTTTCCTTCATGACCCGCCTGCGACGTCGCCGCTTGGCATTCGCCTGCATGGCCGCGCTTATTATCGGCGTGCCGGCGAGTTGTGCCGTGCTGGAACATACCGAGCGCAAACTGCTGTTTCGCATCGAACCGGGCACGGCGGGTTGGTATCACGGCTTGCCCGGCAGCGTGCAGGAACTCGATCTGCAACCCAAACGTTTCAAGGCCGGGCAAAACATTCATGCCTGGTGGTGGCCTGCAGAACGCAAGAATGCCCCGGCCATCCTCTATCTGCATGGCGTGCGCTGGAACCTCACCGGGCAATTGTTCCGCATCGAGCAACTGCGCGCAGCGGGCTATTCGGTGCTGGCCATTGATTACCGTGGGTTCGGCAAGAGCAAGGGTGATCTGCCGTCCGAAAGCAGTGTTTATGAAGATGCGCGAGTGGCGTGGGAGCGTTTCAAGCTGTTGCAACCGGATCCGAACAAACGCCTGATCTACGGTCACTCCCTCGGCGGTGCCGTGGCAATCGATCTGGCAGCCGAACTCGGACAGGACGCCGCCCGCGATCACACGCCACTGCCCGTGCGCGGACTGGTGATCGAGTCCACGTTCACCTCTCTGGCGGATGTCGCCGCGGCGGTGGCCAACACCTCGCTGCCGGTGCGCTGGCTGCTGTCGCAGAAGTTCGATTCCATCGACAAGATCGCCGAGATTCATATGCCGCTGCTGGTGGTGCATGGCTTGGCCGATGCCTTAGTCCCCCCGCGTTTCAGCGAACAACTGTTCAACGCGGCACAGCAACCCAAACGCTTGCTGCTGGTGCCTGGAGCGACGCACAACAACAGCATGGCGTTGGGCGGGCAACATTATCGCAAGGCTATTGATGCGTTGATGCAAACCCAGCCCGCCCCTCGTATCGCCGGCCCCGCGACTGTGCGCAGCGCACGGGACACCTAACGATAACCACGCGCCTGTAAATCGAACAGTTGCGCGTAATGCCCGGCCGCGGCGATAAGCGCACCGTGGCCACCCTGTTCCAGAATCTTTCCTTGTTGCAGCACGATGATGTGATCGGCATTGCGCACGCTGGAAAAACGGTGGGAAATCAGTAAGGTCATGCGCCCTGCCGTGTGCTGGCTGAAATGCTCAAACACCGCGGCTTCCGCCGCCGGGTCCAGGGCCGAGGTTGGCTCATCGAGGATCAGGATGTCGGCATCACGGCGCATATACGCCCGGGACAACGCAATCTTCTGCCATTGCCCGCCGGACAACTCCTGGCCACCGGCAAACCAGCGCCCCAACTGCGTGGCATAACCACGGTCGAGCCCTTCGATGAATGGCGCCGCCATCCCTTCGGCAGCGGCCTCCTTCCAGCGTTGTTGGTCGTTGAACGCCAGCGTATCGCCGACGCCGATGTTTTCCCCGACGCTGAACTGGTAGCGGATGTAATCCTGGAAAATCACGCCAATGCGACGGCGTAACGCGGTTTCCTGCCAATCCTGCAAATCGCTGCCATCGAGCAGAATGCGTCCTTGATCGGGACGGTATAGGCGGGTCAATAACTTGATCAGCGTGGTCTTGCCGGAACCGTTTTCCCCCACCAACGCCAGGCTGTTGCCCGGCACCAGATGCAGGTCAATGCTTTGCAGTGCCGGACGGCTGGCCCCCGGGTAACAGAAACCGACGTTTTCGAAACGCAGACCATCGCCCGGTTGCGCGCCGACGGTCAGGTGACCGGTATCGGCCAGCACCGGTTCAGCGAGGTATTGATAAAGACTCGTCAGGTACAGGCCGTCTTCGTACAGACCACTGATCGCGCTCAGGCTACTGCTCACAGCGCTCTGACCTTGCTTGAACAGCACCAGATACATGGTCATCTGGCCCAGACTGATGTCGCCCTGCACGGCATCGATCACCACCCAGGCGTAGGCCACGTAGAACGCCGCGGTGCCAAGCAATCCAAGACCGAAACCCCAGCCATCACGACGCAGCGTCAAGCGCCGGTCTTCGGCATAGAGTCTGGCGAACGTGTCGCGGTAGCGTTGCAGCAACAGCGGTGCGAAGCCGAACAGTTTGACCTCTTTGATATAGGCCTCGTGGGAAAGAAGCGTCTCGATGTAACTCTGCTGTCGACTCTCCGGCGCGCGACGGGTAAACAGGCGAAACGCATCACCGGAGAAATGCGCCTCGGCGAAAAACACCGGCAGCGCCCCGGCCACCAACAGCACCAAGGCCCACGGCGAAAAGTGCACCAGCAGCACGCCGAAGCTGATCAGCATGATCAGGTTCTGGATCAATCCCAGCGACTTCATGACCAACGCCAATGGCCGCGTCGAGGCTTCGCGGCGCACCCGCACCAGCTTGTCGTAGAACTCGGAGTTCTCGAACTGCACCAGTGAGAGGGTCTGCGCCTTCTCCAGAATCATCGTGTTGACCTTCTGGCCCAACTGCACCCGCAACAGCGACTGCTGCACCGACAGCGCCCGCTGTGTGCCGGACAACAACGCCAATACCCCCGCCTCCATCAGCACATATCGCAACACTGGCCACAGCGGCGCACTGCCGTGCTGCGCGTGCAGTTGCATCGCCGCGACCACGGCATCGACAATGCGCTGGCCCAACCACGCCGCCAGTGCCGGCAGCATCCCGGCAATCAGCGTCGCCAGCACCAGCCCCAGAAACAAACCTCGCGACGTCCCCCAGACCAACCGCAACGCACGCTGCGCTTGGTCGAACAAGGAAGTGACGCGGGAAAATGAAGGCATAGGACGTTGAACCCGGCAGGTGATGACAGTGCGCCATGGTACTCCAGCGCAACGATTGAAATTCATAGTGTGCGAATTCCTCGGCATACTGGCGTGCGCCGAACACCACGAAAAGGACTCAACGTGTTATCTCGCCCCAATGCCCTTTGGCTCTATTACCCTCTCTGCTGGCTCGCGGCTCTGACGCTGCTGCTGCACAGCGCTTTTTATGACTGGAATCTGATGACACCGATCGATGTCGGTGGCACCTTCATGGGCGGCATGGGCGGGCAAATGTTTGTCAGTGCCTGGGTTCTGACCACAGTGGTTTTGTTGATAAGCCTGCTAGTGCGCTTGCCTGGATCGATCCATGCCTGCATCGCTGCAGGGCTTTTGCCACTTGGCATGGGCGCCTGGTGGCTAGTCAACTATCCAGACGATGCAGAACAACGGATCTACAGCATCAGCCCCCATGAAATCGGCAGCGCAATGTTGATCGGCGCAGGCTTGATGCTGTTCGGTCTTTTTTTGCGCTCAAGACTCAAGAAAAGCCACAGCAGCGGCCAGCCGTCCCGCTTCGCAATGATCGGCAGGTCTGTGGTGGCGGTTCTCATAGCCGTTGTTTTTATCGGCGCGCCGATCAAAATTGCCACGCACCTTGAGCTACCCCATTGCGCGTTCAGCAAGGAGGGTCAGCAATTGACCATATGCCTGGGTGACGACGAGCACGTCATCGTCGACTGAGTCGGGACTTGCCCGGGTCTTTTCATTTGAAAAACATCGGGAGAAACCCGCTCGATCCCGACGTCAAAACCTCTGCTATGTTTTAACCGCCCATCGTGGAACACGCTGTACAACCACTACTCCACGCCTGACTGCCAGGAACAAAGACATGAAAATCAACCCGTACCTGATCTTCAACGGCGACTGCCGAGAAGCCTTCACTTTTTATCAGCAAGCCCTGAGCGGCGAACTGGAGGCGATGACCTCTTTCGGTGAATCCCCCGCTGCGGAGCACGTTGCAGAAGAACATCGGCACCTGATCATCCACACCTGCCTGAAAGTCGGCGATCAGATGATCATGGCTTCGGACACCACGCCCGACCGCCCGACTCAGGGCATGAGTGGCTGTTCAATTTCCCTGAACGTCGACAGCATTGCCGAAGCCGAGCGGATATTTAACGCGCTGGCCAAGGACGGTCGCGTCGACATGCCGCTGGAAGCGACCTTCTGGGCCGCACGATTTGGCATGCTGGTGGATCGCTTTGGCGTGTCATGGATGGTCAATTGCGATAGCGACAAGTGAGTCTGCGTTTTCCACACCCATGAAAAAGCCCAACCGTTAAGGGTTGGGCTTTTGGCTTAACGCTGTGCCAGTTCATGCCGCACGCATTGTTCATAGTAGGTTTGCTTGATCGCCGCGGGTCTGAGCCGCGAGCTGCTGTTGTAGGTTTGCTCGGTGATGCCCATGGCGGTCATGCGCATCCATGGCTGCTGGAACTTGCGGGCCTGCAAGCGCTTGCGTGCACCGTACAGGGAGATTCCGGACAGTTTCGATTGCTGCGCACCGGCGGCGATATCGGCACCCCAGGTGCAGGCAAAGCGATGGTTTTTGCTCAATGCCCTTGCCTGAACCCCCGCGGCAAAGACAGCCAGGGAAAGCGTTGCAACGGTGATGACAATCGTCCGCATGTGGCCAACCTAACCTTTTGAAAAAAAGCGAGTTTGCCGTTCAAAGTGCAATCAGGGGGCCAGCAATTTGCCGCTTTTACCGATTTTTCTACTGCCTTGCTGGACTGATCAGCACAACGGTCGACTCACCGACAGCCCTCATGATGCGTGGCAAACACCCTGGCTGAAACTAATAGGGGTGTGATGAAGCGAGAGCCAGAAAAGGCCCTCGCTGTTTGCCGTCAAAGTCAGCGCTTGAGTTTGCGCTTGTTGCGGTATTGGTCGATGACCACCGCGACCACGATGATCAAGCCTTTGATGATGTCCTGAATATAGGCATCGACCCCGACGAACGTGAATCCACTGGCCATCACTCCAAGAATCAATGCACCGATGACGGTGCCGGTAATGCGCCCCACCCCGCCCGCCAGGCTGGTTCCTCCAATGACCGCTGCGGCAATGGCATCCAGCTCATAGGACATGCCCATCCCCGCCTGCCCGGTGGCGGCGCGGGCCGAAGCCACCACGCCCGCCAATCCTGCCAGCAACCCGGCGATGCTGTAGACGATGACCAGATGGCGTTTGACGTTAATACCGGACGTACGCGCCGCCTGCATGTTGCCGCCGATGGCGTAGGTGTATTTGCCGTACTTGGTGTAGCGCAATGCGATGTGGAAAATCACCGCGACCACCAGAAAGATGATCACCGGCATCGCGCCGTTACCGATGGCCGTGTAGGAGTCCGACAGCATGCTGATCGGCTGGCCTTCGGTGTAGTAACGCGCCAGGCCACGGGCCGAGACCATCATGCCCAAGGTGGCAATGAACGGTGGAATTCCGGTGATGGCGATGATGCTGCCATTGATTGCCCCCGCCAACAGCCCGACGCCGAGCCCGACAATCACCGGAATCCACACCGGCAAGTCGGTCAGCGACGGGAATACCGCCCGAGAGAAATCCGAGGTCTGTGCCAGGCTGGCCGCAATCATCGCCGATAAGGCCAGCACCGATCCCGACGACAGGTCGATGCCGGTGGTGATGATCACCTGGGTTACGCCAATCGCCAGCAGGCCGATGATCGACACTTGCAGAATCATCAGCACCAAACGCTGGGAGTTCATCAGGAAGCTCTGGTCGCGCACGATCCAGCCGAACACTTCGAACACCAGGCCGATACCAATCAGCACCAGGAAGATGCTCAGCTCGGTCGGAAAGCGCCGGCGATTCTTGGCCGGCGCCGCTGCCGGTTTGTTTTCCAGTATCGCGTTCATAACTACTCACCCTTCTATCGCGTCGACGACGCTGGCCGTGCCAGCGTCAGCATTCATTAGTGAACGGCGGACATGCCCGAGGCCAGTTGCATCACTCGCTCCTGAGTCGCTTCGCGGCGGTCGAGGGTGCCCATCAGGTCGCCCTCGTGCATGACCATCACGCGGTCGCTCATGCCGAGCACTTCCGGCAGTTCCGAAGAAATCATGATCACCGCCATGCCTTCGCTGGCGAGATAGGCGATAAGCCGGTAAATCTCGGCCTTGGCGCCGACATCGATACCGCGGGTCGGCTCGTCGAGAATCAGGATGCGCGGATTGGTCATCAGCCACCGCGCCAACAGGGCTTTCTGCTGATTACCACCGGACAAGGTATCGATGCACTGCTCCAGTGACGGGGTTTTCACCCGTAGCTTCTTGCACATGTCTTCGCACAAGGCGCGCAGGGCTTTTTGCTGGATGAATCCGCGGCCGGCGTAATGCGGCAGTACTGCCATTTCCATGTTTTCCAGTACTGACAGGCACGGGAACAGACCGCTGAGCTTGCGATCCTCGGTCAACAGCGCGAAGCCCTTCTCGATTGCCATGTGCGGGTCGCTGATGCGCACCACTTCGCCATCGAGACGAATCTCGCCACTGTCGCTTGGGGTAATGCCGAAAATCGCTTCGGCAACGTTGGTCCGCCCCGAGCCCATCAGCCCGGCGATGCCGAGGATCTCGCCGGCGTGCAGGTCGAAGGAAACATCCTTGAAAATGCCGTCCAGTTTAAGGTCGCGCACCGACAGCAACAGATCGCCGATCGGCTTTTCGCGTACCGGGAACAACTGGCTCAACTCGCGACCGACCATCATCGAAATCAGGCTATCGCTGTCCATGCTGTCGGCCCGTTGCAGGCCTATGTAGGCGCCATCGCGGAACACCGCCACTTCATCGGCGATAGCGAACACTTCGTTCATTTTGTGGGTGATGTAGATAATGCCTTTGCCCTGGCTTTTCAGGTCGGCAATGATCGAAAAGAGGTGGGCAACTTCCTTGTCGGTGATGGCCGAGGTCGGTTCGTCCATGATCAAGATGTCGGAATCGTAGGACACCGCTTTGGCGATCTCGACCATCTGCCGTTCGGCGATGCTCAGGTTGCCGACCTGCTCTTGCGGATCGAGATTGATCCGCAAGCGTTCGAGCAATTTCGCCGTGCAGCGGTGCATTTCCCGGTGATCGACCATGCGAAAGCCGTTGAGCTGCTCACGGCCGATCCAGATATTTTCGGCGATGCTCATGTGCGGCATCAGGTTGAGTTCCTGGTGGATCATCGCGATCCCGGCCTGAAGCGCTGACAGTGGTGTTTGGAAGACCACCGGCTTGCCCCTCAGACGCAGTTCACCGGCGTCCGGCTGATAGATGCCGGCAATGATTTTCATCAGGGTGGATTTGCCAGCGCCGTTTTCACCCATCAGGGCCAGCACAGAACCTGGGCGTACCCGAAGCTGCACATCGGCCAAGGCAACCACACCGGGAAATCCCTTGCTGACGTTGACGATCTCCAGCAGGTACGGCTCATCGGCAGGTGTTGCAGTTGGCTGGATACCCACTAACGGGGTGCTCGAAGCAGTCGCTGAAGCGAACATGATCAGGTACTCCATCAGCAAGGTCGCGGTGGCAACCTTGCGTATTTATTGTTGTTATTGAACGGACGGGCTATTTGAACGTGTCGACGTTTTGCGGGGTGATCAAGCGGTATGGCACCCACACGGACTGTTCAACCGGCTCGTTTTTGGCCATTTTCACGGCGGTGTCGATCGAACCGTCGGCCTGTCCCTTGGCGTCCTGAAACACCGAGACGGCCAAGGCGCCCTTCTTCACTGCGTTCAAGCCGTCCGGCGTACCGTCGACACCGGCAATCAGCACGCTACCCTTTTTGACGCCTGCCTGTTGCAGGGCCATGGCCGCGCCAATCGCCATCTCATCGTTGTTGGACACGACCGCGTCAAACTTGCGGCCCTGGGTCAGCCAGTCGTTGACCAGGGTCATGCCTTTATCCCGCGACCAGATACCTGTCTGCTCTTGCTCGATCTTGATGTCCGGGTATTTGGCCAATACTTCTTTGACGCCCTTGGTGCGGTTAGTGGTGGAGTTGTTCGCGAGGTCGCCGAGCAGAATCACGATGTTGCCCTTGCCGCCCATTTTGTCGGCCAGGTACTGCATCTGCATTTCACCGGCCTCCAGATCGTTGGAGGCGACCGTGACGACACCTTTGGGCAGCTTCAGGTCATCGGGGCGGCGGTTGACGTAGACCAGCGGGATACCGGCCTTGACGGCGGCTTCGGTGATTTTACGGGTGGCGGCGGTATCCACCGGATTGACCACGATGGCATCGACCTTCTGGCTGATGAAGTTTTCGACCTGACTCAATTGCTTGACCACGTCGCTGCGGGCGTCTTCGAATTGCAGCTGTACGCCATCGGGATAGGACTTGGCTTTCGTGTCCATGGATTCGCGCAGGTAGGTCAGCCAGGTGTCGTCGAATTGGGACATGCTGACGCCGATCTTCATATCGGCGAGCGCCGCGCCACTGGCGAACATCAGCGACAAGGCAAGTGAGGCAAAGCGGATCTTGGTCTTCATGAAAAGTCTTTCTCCACATTCTTGTTGGTTTTATGGATGAGGCGTGACGATTTCAGTAAGCAGGCAAGCGGGAAAAGGGTTTAAACAGGTGGCGAGGCCGGTCGCTGAAAACGACTTTATTGGAAAATAATTTCCATATCAACTCATTTTAGAATTTTATTCTGATTTTATTCCATGGCGCTCGAACAGGCTCAATTCCACCACTTGATGCCGCTCGGCGCTCAGTCGCGCAGCGTCCAGCACGCAAGTGGTCGCCAGTGCATCACGGGCGTCCACAGGCAGTGGGCCACCGCTCTGCAACGCGGCTTGCAGCTGTAAATAGAACTGATTCCAGCAACCGCGCTCGGAGGGCACCCGTTCGCGCACCTCGCCCTGTTCGAACCAGCCCCAGCGGCGATGTTCTTCCACCCCCCAGCGCTCACCTTCGGTTTTTGGCGAAAGCCCGGCGAGTGCCGAGGCTTCTTGCCCGTCCAGACCATCGACGCTGTAACAACCGTGGGTGCCGGTCACCCGAAAGCGCGGGCCGGGGGTGTTTTGCAGGCAACTGCCGCCCAGGTGTGAGGTCACGCCACTGGCATGGGTCAGGGCCATAAAGAAGCCGTTATCGAAGACCTGGCCTTTTTCCAGGTAATCCAGTTCGGCGTAGACCCGTGTCACCGGACCAAACAACAGCAACGCCTGATCGACCAGATGGCTGCCCAAGTCGCGAAGAAAACCACCACCACTGCCGTTGTTCACCGCCAGTGGTGAGTAACGTTCGATCCGCGATTGGAAACGGGTGACTTGGCCCAACGCACCGGATTCGATGAGTTTGCGCACGGTCAGGAAGTCCGAGTCCCAGCGACGGTTCTGATAGACGCTGAGCGGCACGCCTTGGCGCTCGGCCATGGTAATCAGGGTTTGCGCTTGCTGCGCATCAGCGGCAAACGGTTTGTCGCTGACCACCGCCACTCCGTGTTCGATGCCATCAAGCACCAACGCCGGACGGCCCTTGAGCGGCGTGGACACCACCAGCACATCGATCCCGGCCTCCACCAGTTGGCCGATGCTGTCGAACGCTGGCACCCCTGGGTGTTCTGCCGCCAGCAACTGTCGGCGTTCCGGTGAACGGGTGACCACACCCACGAACGTCGCCGCCGGCAAACTGCTGATCAGCGGAGCATGGAAAAACCGGCCGCCATGGCCGTAACCGACAAGTCCGATCCGCATGTGTGCATTCCTTCTTATTGTTATGTAACCGCTCACTGGACACACGCCGTCCTTGTGGCAGCGGGTTTGCTCGCGAAGGCGGCGGACACGTCAATATTGATGTCGGCTGACACAGCGCTTTCGCCAGCAAGCCCGCTCCCACAGGCGATCATCGTTAGCCGTAGAAATGTGGGCGGTCTGGCAGACCGACTTTGACGATCGCCCCGCTGCTCTGCGCCTCGATGCACGCGTCTGCGGCGACGGCAGCGGCGAAGCCATCCCACGCTGACGGGCCACCCACCTGCCCGGCGCGCACGCCATCGATGAATGCCTGCAACTCAACGTCATACGCCGCGATAAACCGATCCTTCCAGTCCATCAGAATCGCGTTGGACAACTTCGCCCCGCTGCGCAACTGCACCTGGGACGGCTCGGGCAACCTGGCGATGCCGGTCTCCCCCACCACTTCGCACTGGATGTCGTAGCCGTATTGGCAGTTGACGAACACTTCCACGTCGATGCGCGTGCCCTTGGCGGTTTCCAGCAGCACGATCTGCGGGTCTCTCAAATGCGTGAGGGCCTTGCTGCTCTTGCGCGGGAACACCACCTGCACCGACACGTAATCGTCGTCGAGCAACCAGCGCAACACGTCCAGTTCATGGATCAGGGTGTCGGTGATCGCCATGTCGGTCTTGTAGTTTTCACCCACGCTCGGGTTGCGATGCGCGCAGTGCAACATCAAGGGCTCACCAATCTGACCGCTGTCGATCACGGCTTTGAGTGCCCGATAACCTTCGTCATAGGGGCGCATGAAACCGACCTGTACCAGGCGTTTACCGTGGGCCACTTCGGCCTCGACGATGTTGCGGCAACCTTGAGCGGTGACCGCCAGCGGCTTCTCGCAGAACACCGGTTTACCCGCCGCAATCGCCGCCAGCACGAACGCTTCATGGCTCGGGCCCCAAGAGGTGACGAGGATTGCTTCGACCTCCGGTGCCTTGATCAGCGCATGGCCGTCGGGATAGACCTCGGCGGTCAGTTTCAAGTCGGAAACGACCTTCGCGGCTTGCTGCAAATTGATGTCGGTTACAGCAACGACCTGGCTATTGAGCAGGGTCTGGCTGCAACGACGGATATGGTCCTGGCCGATCGCCCCGGTACCGATGACGCCGATCCGCAGTGAATGAGAGAGCAATGACATGAAGATTCTCCTGTGAAAATTTGTTGTGGTATCAGGGGCAATCAGTACTGACGGGCCTTGGCCAGTCGTTCATTCAGGGTCTTGGCCACCGCATCGGTGCGGGCACTGGTGGAGACTTGCGCCACGCCGACCCGCCACCACGACAGGTATTTGTGAATCATGGTTTTGGGTAGAACCTTGATATCGATCAGCGTCGACACCGTCTGCAAACGCGCATCGGCCAATGCGCTTCGCAGCTCTTCGACCGTGCTCACTTTGTAGGTCTTGCAACCATAAGCCGCCGCGCTCATGGCGAAATCCACCGGCACGAAACCGCCGTCGAGCTTGCCGGTTTGCGGGTTGCGGAACCGCAACTCAGTGCCGAAGCTGTCCATGCCGTGTTCCATCTGCAGGTTGTTGATGCAACCGAAAGTCATGTTGTCGAACAGCACCACGTTGATCTTGCGGCGCTCCTGGATCGAGGTCGCCAGTTCGGAATGCAGCATCATGTAAGAGCCGTCACCGACCAGCGCATAGACCTCGCGCTCAGGCTCGGCAAGTTTCACGCCCAGTGCGGCATTGACCTCGTAACCCATGCAGGAATAGCCGTACTCGACGTGATAAGTGTTCACGCCCTTGCTGCGCCAACTGCGCTGCAAGTCACCGGGCAGGCTGCCGGCGGCGGCGACGATCACCGCGTCATCGGCCAGGGTTTCATTGAGCACGCCAAGCACACGGCTCTGGGTCAGGCAGGAGCCGGTCAGCTCGATGAATTCGCGCAGCACCGCCGGGTCCATGTGGTCGTTGATTTCCGGGATAAAGTCCTGGCTCTGGTATTCGACCTGATAGAGACGGTCGACTTCCTCGTCCAGTTGCACCTTGGCCTGTCGCGGTTGATCGCCCCACGCAGAACGGTAATCGCCCAAGGCTTGAGCCAGGGCTTGCAAGCCAACTTTGGCGTCCGCCAGCAGTTGCACGCCGTCGAGCTTCAGGGCATCACAAGGACTGATGTTGAGGTTGAGAAATTGCACGTCCGGATGCTGAAACAGGGATTTCGAGGCGGTGGTGAAATCGCTGTAGCGGGTGCCGACACCGATGATCAGGTCCGCGTCTTTGGCCAGCAAGTTCGCCGCCAGACAGCCGGTTTCACCGATCCCGCCAACGTTCAGCGGGTGACTGGACACCACCGCACTCTTGCCGGCCTGGGTTTCGGCGAAGGGAATGTCGAAGCGCTCGGCCAACGCCTGCAAGGCGCCATTGGCACCCGAGTATTTGACCCCGCCACCGCAAATGATCAGCGGCTTGCGCTTGCCTTTGAACAGCGCCAGCGCATCACCGAGCATCGCCTCGGTCGCCGGACGACGCTCGATGCGGTGCACGCGTTTTTGCAGGAAGTAATCGGGATAGTCGTAGGCCTCGGCCTGCACGTCTTGCGGCAAGGCCAGGGTCACTGCGCCGGTTTCGGCAGGATCGGTCAGCACACGCATGGCGTGGATCGCCGCCGTCATGAGTTGTTCGGGGCGGTTGATGCGGTCCCAGTATTTGCTCACGGCCTTGAACGCATCGTTGGTGCTGATGCTCAGGTCGTGGAACTGCTCGATCTGTTGCAACACCGGGTCCGGCTGGCGGCAGGCATACACGTCGCCGGGCAACAACAGCAAGGGAATGCGGTTGGCCGTCGCCGTCGCCGCGGCGGTCAGCATGTTGGCTGCACCAGGGCCTACCGATGAAGAGCAAGCGTAGATCTTGCGCCGCTGGTGCTGCTTGGCAAAACCGATGGCCGCGTGGGCCATGCCTTGCTCATTGCGCCCCTGATGGACGATCAGGTCGCCGCTGTCCTGCTCCAGCGCCTGGCCCAGACCCAGCACGTTGCCGTGGCCGAAAATGGTAAAGATCCCGGCCACGAACTTGCTTTGGACCCCATCGACCTCGATGTACTGGTTATCGAGGAATTTCACCAGGGCCTGGGCCATGGTCAGTCTTGTTGTGTTCATCGCCGCACCTTTTATGAAGGCAAATCCAATCTAATGGGGGATTTCCATTAACCTTGAGTTCTTTGCAGGTGATCCATGCTCGCGCCGATCGCCTGCTGGATATCCGCCAGACCATGGACGCTGTCGGCAAAAGGCTCGAACGACAGGTAGCCGCTGTAACCACTGCTCAGCAAGGTGTCGACTTGCGCCGCGTTGCCAAGGATGTCGCCCTCGCCCACCAGCACCCGGTGGCCGTCGCGAATGGACGCCAAAGGCGCCTCGGCATCCTCGACACCGGAGATGTGCACCAGTCCGGTCAGCTCGGGAAAGAATTCATGTTCGCCGGCCAAGTAATGGTGAAAGGTGTCGTGCACCAGACGAAACACATCCAGCCCGCCGATGGCCTTGATCGCGTCCACCGCCGTACGCTTGCGGCGCAGCGAGCACTCTTCGAAACCCAGCGGTTCAATGAAACCGAGGATGCCGTGTTCGCGCAGGATCGGCGCCAGTTCAGTCAACGCCGTGCGCAAACCCGAAGCGCGTGCAGCCTCATTGCGCGGGTCAGCACGGTCGTTGAGCGGACACATGACCAACCCTTGAGCACCACAATCACGGGCATAAGCAGCCAGCTTCAAGGCCTGTGCACGGCGCTCGTCATTCCACACATCAAACGGATACAGCGCGTTGATCGACAGCACGGTAATGCCTTGGGCGGTGCACAACTCACGGACGCGCTCGGGGGCGGTGCCGTCTTCGATCTCGACGCCTTTAAGGTCGTTGCGAATTTCGATGGCGTCGGCCTTGAGGGCCACCGCCAGGTCGATGAACGCCGGCAGGGACAAGCGTGGGGCGACCATACGGTTCAGGGCGAAACGCAGGGGTTTGCTCATTATTGTTGTTCTCCGCACAGGTGAATCAGTTGGCCGTTGGCATGCTGAATTCCGGGCCGTTGGCGATACTGTCGGGCCAGCGCTGCATCACGCTTTTGTAGCGACTGTAGAAGCGAATGCCCTCCTCGCCGTAAGCATGGTGATCACCAAACAACGAGCGTTTCCAGCCGCCGAAAGAATGCCAGGCCATCGGCACCGGAATCGGCACATTGATGCCGACCATGCCGACCTTGATGGTGCGGGCGAAGGCTCGGGCGATGCCACCGTCGCGGGTGAAACAGGACACGCCGTTGCCGAATTCGTGGGCGTTGATCAACGCGACGGCGCTGGCGAAATCCGGCACCCGCACGATGCCCAGCACCGGGCCGAAAATTTCCTGTTGGTAGATGCTCATTTGCGTCGTGACGTTGTCGAACAGCGTCGCGCCGACGAAGAAGCCGTTCTCGGCGCCCGGCACCTTGAAGTTTCGGCCGTCGACGATCAGTCGTGCGCCCTGAGCCACGCCTTCGTCGATAAACCCTTCGACTTTGGCCTTGTGCTCGGCGGTCACCAACGGCCCCATGTCGCTGTCGCCCTTCAGGCCGTTGCCGACTTTCAGTTGATCGATACGCGGCAGCAGTCTGGCAATCAGTGGGTCACCGACATCGCCCACCACCACGGCAATCGAAATCGCCATGCAGCGCTCGCCAGCCGAGCCGTAGGCCGCGCCGATCAAGGCATCTGCCGCTTGATCCAGGTCGGCGTCGGGCATGACGATCATGTGATTTTTCGCCCCGCCCAGTGCCTGCACACGCTTGCCCCGGGAGGTAGCTTGTTGGTGGATGTACTCGGCAATCGGCGTCGAGCCAACAAAGGAAATCGCCTCGATGTCCGGGTGTTGCAGCAACGCGTCCACCGCTGTCTTGTCGCCCTGGACCACGTTGAACACGCCGTCGGGCAAACCGGCTTCGCTCAACAGTCGGGCCATCAGCACGCTGGCGGACGGATCACGCTCGGACGGTTTGAGGATGAAGCAGTTACCGGTGATCAGCGCCAGCGGGATCATCCACAACGGCACCATCACCGGGAAGTTGAACGGCGTGACGCCGGCACACACGCCCAGCGGCTGACGCAGGTTCCAGTTGTCGATGCCGCCGCCGATGTTGTCGCTGAAATCGGTTTTCAGCAGGTTCGGCGCTCCACAGGCGTACTCGACGATCTCGATACCCCGGGTGACTTCGCCCTTGGCGTCCGAAAACACTTTGCCGTGTTCGCGGCTGATGATTTCTGCCAGTTCATCGTGATGCTGGTCGAGCAGTTCCTTGAACTTGAACATCACCCGCGAACGGCGCAGGGATGATTGTTCGGACCAGGCCGGGAAGGCTTTCAGGGCCGAGGCAACAGCTTCGTCTATGGTTTTCTGGCTGGCCAGCCCGACGCGCGCCTGGACGCTGCCGGTGGCCGGGTTGAAAACATTGCTGAAGCGTTCGCTGTGGCTGTCTTGCACTTGACCGTGAATGTAATGGCCGATGACCGGGGCGTCGCTCATGGATCGTGTTCTCCGTGCAGAGGTTGGAATTTGGGCTTTTCAGTTCACAGATCAAGCAGCCAACTGTGCTGCGGATCGTTGTGGAACTGCCAGACGCGTTTCGGGCCGGCCATGACATTCAGGTAATACGACTCATAGCCGTACGGCACACTCACCGGGTGATAACCCTTGGGCACGACAACAAGGTCGCTGTTTTCCACGGCCATGGCCTGATCGATGCTGCGATCGTCGGTGTAGACCCGCTGGAACACGAAGCCCTGGGGCGGGTTGATCTGGTGGTAATAGGTTTCTTCCAGAAAACTCTGGTGCGGCAAATCGTCGGTGTCGTGCTTGTGCGGCGGGTAGCTCGACGAGTGACCCGACGGCGTACGCACTTCCACCACCAGCAGCGAATGGGCCGGTTCGGTGTCCGGCAGAATGTCGCAGACATAACGGGTGTTGGCGCCTTTACCACGCACGCTGCGTTTCATGGAGTCGGGTTGGATCAGCCGTGGACCGAGGCCATTGCCCGCGGAACCGGGGGCGGCGCACACGGCGATTTGTGCTTCGCTGAGCGCGACCACTTGCGCCTGACTGCCGGGTGGCAAATACGCGGCGAACGGAGATTTGTCTTCGAACACCGACTGACGATCGCCGAGGTTGTCCCAGTCGAACGCGCCCTGCCCCGGCGCTTCGCCCTTGATGCTGACCCGGCCGCTGAGCAGCACCAGGCACAGTTCTTTATCACCGGCAGACACTGGCAGGGTCTCGCCCAGACTCAAGCGGTACGCGGCGAAACCGACGTACTCCAACTCATCTTTACCCAGCTCGACCATGGTCCGGCCACGGGCATTGCTTTTGACCAGCAGGCTCATCATGCAGTCCTCTCGTCGAGCAGCGTGCGCAGGGTGTCGTAGCCTTTTTTGGCGTAGACATAACTCGGCGCCACCGCGGGGTCCTGTTCGGCTTCGACCACCAGCCAGCCTTGGTAATCAGCGGCCAGCAGCACATCGAGCAAGGCGCCGAAGTTGATATCGCCATCGCCGGGCACCGTGAACGTGCCGTTGATGATGCAGTCCGGGAAACTCCACAGGTTGTTGCGCGCCAGTTGCACCACCGGTTTGCGCACGTCCTTGAAATGCACATGGCAGATGCGTTCGATGTGTTTGCCCAGCACCTTCAGGGGTTCGCCGCCCCCCATGTAGCAATGGCCCGAATCGAACAGCAAACCGACCTCACTGCCGGTCAGCGCCATCAGCTTGTCGATGTCGGCCGGGGACTCGACGTAAGCGCCCATGTGATGGTGATAGGCCAGACGAACACCTTGGGACAGGGTGAAGCGCGCCAGTTCGGTGAGTTTGTCGGCGTACTCCTGCCAGGCGTGTTCGGTGTGAAAACGCGGGCGTTCAACCAGCGGAATGTATTGGCCTTGAATGGAGTCGGCGACTTCGCCGTACACCAGCACCTTGGCGCCGTTTTTCGCCAACAGTTCGACATGGCTGCCGATGGCGTCGATTTCTTCGGCCACCGAACGGCGGGCCAGACGACTGGAATACCAGCCGGACACCAGCGCCAGGTCGTAGGGACGCAGTACATCGCCGACACCCTTGGCGTCTTTGGGGAACTTGCCGTTGAGTTCGAAACCTTCGTAGCCGATTTCCTTGCCTTCGCTCAATGCGGTGCTCAGCGGCGTCTCGCCCCCGAGGGACGGCAAGTCATCGTTGCTCCAGGAGATCGGGTTGATGCCAATTCGAATAGCGGGCATGGCTGCACCTTTTATTGTTTTTACCTATCTGTAAGACCGACGCTCCCACAGGGGATTTGCGTCAACCCGTCAGGCCCGGGCTGTGCGCCAGGCATCGATCAGTTCGACAAACGTGTCCTGCACCTGGCGGATCAGCGCTTGATCGTCGATTTCACCCGCCATCCACGCGCGGCTCGGCTCTTGGAAAATCGTCCGGCCCACGGCAAAACCACGGCAGGTCTGGCTCTGGCTGGCCTGTTGAAACCCTTTGGCCAGGGCTGCTGTCGGCGCATTCAGCCCCAGCAACACCACGCCTCGGCAATACGGATCACGCGCCTGAATCAGTTCGTCGAGTTGCTTCCACTCCTGGGCGCTCTGCGCTTCGATTTTCCACCAGGCCGGATAAATACCCAGGTTGTAGAGCCGTTTGAGGGCGCGATACAACACGTCTGGATGGGGCGAGGGATGATCAGTGGGTGGGATGATTTCCAGCAGCAGTTCATGACCGCTGACCAGGGATGCCTGATACAAACCCTTGATCTGCGCTTCCTGTTCCAGTCGCAGCAACGGCTCGTCGTCGGGGTGGAATTGCACCAGGCACTTGATGATTTGCTCCTGCGGCCAGGCGATCAGGTTGCTGCCGATGGAGCGACCATGCTCGAAAGCCAATGGACGCGAACCTTGCACTTCCACCGGTCGCGCCACCCACCAGCCACGGCCAGTGGCAGCGTTCAGCGAGTCCTGGCCAAAGCGTTGATCGGCCAGCAGCCCGACATCGGCCTCAATGCCTTGCTTGTGCAAATCAGCTTCGACCCGCTCCACGGCTTTGATAAAGAGTTGCTTGAGTTCGCCAATCGCGCTCAGGTCGCGACCGCCCTTGTGCGCCAGTTCCACCAATTGCCCGCGATGGTCGAAAGCAAAAATGAACAGTTGCTTCCATTGTTTGCGCGGCACGCTGACCTGATGCAGGCGTTGCAACACCCCATCCTGATCCGGCCGGGTAATCGGCAACGGGCTGTTGAACAGATATTCGAGTTCGGCGCGGGTCGGCATGGCCGGGGCGCAAGCGTGGCGTGAAACCACGAGACCACCACAGGCATTGGCCAACTGACAGCAGCGCTCGTCGCTCGCATCCTCCAGCCAACCACTGAGGAAGCCCGACATAAAGGCGTCGCCGGCACCCAGCACATTGAGCACCTCCACGCGCACGCCTGGATAAATGGCGCCGTCTTCGAGACGAGCCGGGATCACGCCATCAATCACCGTGCAACCTTGCGGGCCGAGCTTGACCACCAACGTTGCAGCGCTCAGCCGGCGGACATTGCGCAATGCCGTGAGCAAATCCTCGGAGCCGCCAGCCATCAGAAACTCCTCTTCAGTGCCGACGATCAGGTCAAAACGCGGGAGGATTTTTTGCACGTGCTGACTGACGCTCTGATCGGCGACGAAGCGTGTTTCCCCGTCAGCCTTGCCGGCCAGCCCCCAGAGCACTGGGCGATAGTCGATGTCCAGCACCCGTTTGACGTTGTGTTTCTCGGCATGATCCAGCGCCTGGGTGCTCGCTTTGTAGACGCCATCGGTGGAGAAGTGGGTGCCGGTAATCAGCAAGGCTTTGCTGGAAGCGATGAAGGCTTCGCTGATGTCTTCAGCCCGCAACGCCATGTCGGCGCAGTTTTCGCGGTAGAAGACCAATGGAAAGGTTTCGCGATCCTTGAGGCCCAGCAGGACCATGGCGGTCAGGCGCTCCGGATCGACTTTGATGCCACTGATGTCACAACCTTCGCGGGCCAGGGATTGCACCAGGAAGCGGCCCATATGGTCGTCACCGACCCGGCTCAACATCGCCGACTTGAGGCCCAATCGAGCCGTACCGAAAGCGATGTTGGCGGACGATCCACCGAGGTACTTGGCGAAACTTGAAACATCTTCCAACCGCGCGCCGACTTGCTGCGCATAGAGGTCGACGCCAAGGCGCCCCAGGCAAATCAGATCCAACTGACGTCCACTGGCAAAACGAGTCTGGCCCATGCTGGCTCCTGTTATTTTTATCAGCCTGTGCTCAGGACGATGACCGCGCCGAACACTCTTGGTGGATGCAGACTAAAACGACCGGGACCGAACAATCAATAATTATTCCAAATAATTTTTATGTGGAATATTTTTTCCAACATACTCCTGTACAAGCGTTCCAGAGGTCGTGGATCGTTTCAGCACGCTGCGCACGACTGCAAGCTCAAGATTTTGTTCTTGCCTACCCTGTAGACTGCGCATTGCAAACCTATTGCCAGGGGACGAGGTGAAAAATCGTCCCTATAAGAACAGCCTGAAGGATTCCCTATGTCCCGCACCGATCAGCCGGCTACGACCGAGAGCACGCTCGAGAGCGATCTCACCAGCCCCCCGATCAATGCCGAGCGTCTGTTGCAGCTGATCACCAATGAATACGACAGCCTGCCGCGCCAGCTCAAACGCATCGCCAGTTACATGAGCCAGCAAAGCGACCGGATCATGGTCGACCGCATCAGCGACATTGCCCGCGAGTGCGAAGTGCACCCGTCGGCCATCGTGCGGTTTTCCCAGCGTTTCGGCTTCAGTGGCTTCAGCGAAATGCAGGCGTTGTTCCGCGAGGCGTATACCCACAAAACCACGCCGGTGCAGAACTACCAGCAGCGCATTCGCAGCATGATCGCCAACAAATCGCAGAAAGCCAGCGGCGGCGACCTGGCGCGCGAGTGCATCAACGCAACCCTGTCGGGCATCGAACGACTGGGAATGGAGCTCGATGACCTGGCCTTCGACAAGGCCGTGGACATGGTGGTGAATGCGGACAACATCTACGTGGTCGGCGTGCGCCGTTCGTTCGCGGTAGCCGATTACCTGGTCTACAACCTGCAACACACCAACAAACGAATCCACCTGGTCTCGGGGCTCGGCGGCAGCTATCGCGAGCAAATGCGCAGCGTGCGCGCCAATGACCTGGTGATCGCTATCAGCTTCACGCCATACGGCAAGGAAACTCAGCATTGCCTGCGTATCGCCCAGCATCAACAGGCGAAAACCCTGATCATCACCGACAGCAATCTCTCGCCCTTGGCCAAGCGCGCCAACACCCTGCTGCTGGTCAACGAAGGCAGTTCATTTGCGTTCCGCTCATTGAGTGCGACCCTGTGCCTGTGCCAGGCGCTGTTTATCGCCGTGGCGTATCGACTGGAGTTGAAGGTCGATGATATTCACGAGCAGGTCGGGTTCGAAGACTGATCCAGGAGCGGCGTTACGGCTGCACGCGTAGCGCCCTCCCTCCACCATCGCTGGCAGCGGCCGCGCACTCACTTGTAAATATTTATTCCATTTATTTACAGGAAAGAATAATTATTCTATAAGCTGATTCTCTGAAAACAAGAATTTAGAGGATCCTGCCATGCGCGAACTCGGAATCGGACTGATCGGCACAGGCTTCATGGGCCGCGCCCACGCCTTGGCCTTTCGCAACGTCAGTGCGGCCTTCGAACTGCCCTTCACACTGCGCCTGGCCGCCCTGGCGGACGCCGATCACGTTCGTGCGCAAGCCTGCGCCACTGCCTGGGGCTTTGAGCAGGCCTATGGCGATTGGCAGCCATTGATCGACGATCCCAAAGTAAACCTGATCGCCATCACCACGCCCAACCACCTGCACTACCCGATGGCCATGTCCGCTATCGCCGCAGGCAAGGCTGTGTACTGCGAAAAACCGCTGGCGGTTAACCTTGAACAGGCCAATGCCATGCACCTGGCGGCCAAGCATGCCGGCGTCGTCACCCGTGTCGGCTACAACTACCAGCACAACCCGATCATCGGGCTGGCGCGGGAGTTGATTCAGAGCGGCAGACTGGGCGAGATCATCAGTTTTCAAGGCGAATTCAGCGAAGACTTCATGGCCGATCCCGCGTCCCCCTGGTCATGGCGCTGTGAAGCCGAGCATGCCGGTGGCGCATTAGCGGATCTGGGTAGCCACTTGCTGGGCATGGCGCGCTACCTGCTGGGCAATGTCGAAGCGGTCTGCGCCGACTCCCAGACCGTGCACCGCCAGCGCCCCACCACCGCCGGTAGTCAGCAACAACGCACAATTGCCGTCGACGATCAGACGCATGCATTGCTGCGCTTCGTCAGCGGCGCGCGTGGAACCTTCAGCAGCAGTTGGCTCAAGCATGGCTACAAGAACCACCTGAGCTTCGAGATCAGTGGCACACACGGAACCCTGACGTTCGACCAGGAGCGCTTGAATGAGTTACGCCTGTGCCGTGCAGGCCAGGACGGTTTCCAGCGTTTACTGGCCGGGCCGACCCTGCCCGGTTACGCAGCGTTCAGTCCGGCGCCGGGGCATCAGTTGGGCTACAACGAGTTGAAGACGCTGGAAGTCCATGAGCTGATCATGGCCCTGGCCGGCCAAGGACAAGCCGGCACTGATTTCGAACAAGCACTGGAAGTCGAGCGATTGGCGACAGCCATTCGAATGGCGGCGCGGGAACAGCGCTGGGTCAATGTCGGCGAGGTTTGATGCGGACAAGGGTGGACCCAGGACGGATGCCGGGCGCTGGATCGTGCAGAGATTCTGTCATCCGCGCCCTCAGCGCATACAGGCCGGTTTGCAGCGCAGAGATCACCTCAGTCAGGCCGACGAAGCTCCCGGGGTAAGGGATACTGGTTTTCTCGGTGAGCTGAGCGTTCGCAGTGGATGGATTTCTCATGGGTCCGGTCCTTTGTTACAGCACGGCGTTGGCGATACCGAATGAAATGGCCTCTATGAGGTTGAACGGCAAGAATTTCCGCTGAGGGGAGCGGATTTTGAAGAGTGAATACGCGTTCGAAAATCATGTTTTTTACAATTCTCGTGTCGTTTCCCTTTTTTTATCGCACTCGAAACGTTTCAGCGCAACCGCTGGAGCTGCAACGGGATGCACCAACCTGTCCAAGGGGCATGGCGCCAGGCCTTGTGGTCTGGGGGTTTATGCGTTTCAAAAAAAATAAAACTTATCGTTAAAAAAATCATGAAACCTCACTGCACGCCGAGCGAAAGCGCGTGATCTCCCAGTTCCATCGACAGACGCAAGCAGTCTGAATAGATGGTCATGCCGTTCACTTCAAACATCGATTGATGTTCCGACTGCACGGCCAGCGTCCTTGATTCCGGCGTCTCGTACATGCTATTGCTAAAAAACGACTAGCCAATTCGCAGGAAGTTATCAAGCCGTATGCATGGAGTCACACACATCAATCGCCAGTCCGGCCCACCGTATGCATCCCTGATTGCGCACTGTGGGCCTTACGTCAAACACTACTTGAATGTAGCCACAGGGTCCGTTATTCAGCGCTCCACACACTCCGCTTCACACTGCCTGCGAACTCGCTTGTCTGGCAGCTACGCCTATAGGCGCCATCGTTACGTCCCTCCGCCTGCCCTTCTGATCGATAGTCACTGAACCGGCGCCACCTCGTTGTGGTTCGTCACGGTGAGTTCTGCTCGCCTGGTTTTTTTTATCTGAATTCATCACTCACTTGAGTGAAACACAGACCGGTCGGCATCCAGCCTCAAACGGCGTCAACTTCGGGTCACGACAGAATGCTGCCGCAGCGCCTCCTGCACGAGGTTGACCGGTTGTGAGCGTTCCCACGTTACAAGGAGCATCAGCCAATGATTTTTTTCCAGGGGAAGAGAATACTCAGCGCCATCTTCGATATGGATGGCACCATGTTTGACACTGAGCGCCTGCGCTTCAGAACCCTCAAACAGGCATCCAACGAAATTTTCGGCAAGCCGCTCAGCGAGCAAACCTTGATCGGCTCACTGGGCCTGAGCGCGAAGAAGGCCGAAGCGCTCGCGAAGGCGCACAACGGTGAAGATTTCCCCTACGCGCAGATCCGCCAGCGGGCCGATGAGCTAGAACTGGAGTACGTGCGTGATCACGGCGTCCCCATCAAAGCGGGCTTGCTGGAGGTGCTGGAGCGGTTGCGCAAATGCGGCCTGACCATGGCAGTCGCCACCTCAAGCCGCCGAGCCATCGCCGAGGAATACCTGATCAATGCCAACGTGCTCAAGTACTTCGACATCACCGTGTGTGGCGATGAAGTCAGCCAGGGCAAGCCCCATCCCGAGATTTTCCTGCGCGCAGCCAGCGCCCTCAATTGCGCGCCTGGCAGTTGCTTCATGGTCGAAGACTCTGAAAACGGACTGCTGTCGGCGATCCGTGCCGAAGGGCAACCGATCCTGATCGAAGACATCAAGCCACCTGCCACTGAGGTCAAAGCCGGCGCGCTCAAGGCTTACGGCAGCATGCACGAGTTTCTCGCCGACATCAGCGAGTGCATTCCCCACTTGGGCACACCTGAACTGAGCGAGCCTTTCCCCCAGGCGCTGAACCAGTTTCGCGTGGGTATTCATGGCTTTGGTGCGATCGGTGGTGGCTACTTGACGCAAGTGTTCTCCCACTGGGACGGCTACACCCGGCCCTGTGAAATCATTGCCGCGACCCGCTCGCGGATGCTGCGCGAGACGGTCGACGCCTTCGGTCGGTTCAGCGTGCGTTACGGTGCCACGTCCTTCGACCAGACCATCGAAAACCTCAGAATGATCGATATGGACGACGCCCAAGCGGTGATCGATATGTATGACGTCGCCGAAATCATTGGCCTCAGCCTGCCTGAGCAAGCCATCCGCAAACAAGCTGGGGTGATCGCCAAGGGACTGCTGCGACGCTTTGAACGCCGCGGCCGCGAACTAACCATTTTGATCGTGTTGAACAAAGTGGGTGGCGCCGCCTTCGTTCGCCGACACGTCGAAGCGGAATTGGCGCTGCTGTGCTCAGTGGAAATTTGCCAGCAGATCCTGAACAAGACCCACTTTGCCGAAACCGTTGTCAGCCGAATCGTCTCCAAGATCAGCAAAGATGCCCTGCTGCGACAACTGCGAATCAAGTCGCAAATGTTCCAGAACAGCATGGACGAGGAACCGAGCATGGCACCCAGGCTTGCCACTCCGGTACCGGAATACGAACGGCTGATTGGTCGCTTTCGCCCGTTCGCCCAGTCCAGCAGCGCACTTAACCAGATGCATCTGATCCTGTTCAACAGCGAGCCGGATATGCCTCTGTATGTGGAACGCGGCAGCGATCTGCTGGAGCGACTGCGCCAAGTGAAAACCGTAGATGACATTGCCCAGATCCAGGTCATCAAGAATCGCCTTTGGAACGGTCCTCACGCGATTATTGCCTGGTATGCCAGCCTGCTGGGATATTCGTGGGTGGGCCAAGGCATGGGGGACTCGCGTGTAAGCGCTTTGGCCGAGCGGCTGATCCGCCAGGAGGTTGCTCCCGCCTTGTTGGCAGACAATGCGCAGATGAACGAGGCGGTCGCCGCGTTTGCTCAGACCTTTTTGGAGCGCTGCAAGACTTCCTTCAAGGACCCTTGCGCACGCGTAGGCCGCGACCCCCTGCGCAAATTGCAGCGCAACGAGCGCATTCTGAGCAGCATTGATCTCGCCAGAAAACACGGGATCGAAACGCCCGCCCTCGAGTTCGGTGCCGCACTGGCCATTCATTACGCTCTGCGCTCGACCGACAGCAAGGAACAGGAGTGCCTTGGGATAAGGAAGCTTTACGATGAAAGTGGCAGTGTCGAAAAAGTGCTGACGCATACAGGGGACTACAACGGCAGGCCGTATCCAGGACTGGACGGGCTTGATGATGCAGCGCTGATAGAGTCGATTTCGGAGCATTTTCATCAGCTCCTGGAACCTGACTCGGCTCACTGGGGATGGCCGTTTGAGGCTGGATCGCAGCCGCACGTGTCGTAACTTCGCAGCAGAGGCCTGCACGATTTAACCCTGTCTCTGAGAGCTGCTGTAGCTTTTCGGCCTTTGCAACATAGCCATCTGGCCATCGTTGATGCGTGCAGTTCTCGGGGATGGACGAATGGCGCTTGCAAGGCCGTGCCGGCACCTCGTCTTCCCTTTGTTCGGTGTGCTCTTGGTAAAGGTAAAACCACCATGAAATGGACCGCCCCCCGCAAAATCCTACCGGCCCCGGCGGCTATCAGACTTGATGAGGATACCTTGTCGGTCCTGGAGGATTACCGTAATGCCAAAAAGGCTTGGCTGGATGCATCAGACGACGCGCCGGATATGAAAGAGCTAGAGCGCGCGTTTCATTACGCAGCGGCCGAGTTCGCGAGTTGGGTTGACGCCGAGATTGATTTTCAACTGGAACTCGCCGGGCGAACGTTACCAGTACACAGCGATTCGCCACGCCCGGGATGCATTCATTGCATGGCGCATGAGCAGGATGTGTGACAACCGAATCCTACTGCCTCAGCATTTCACAGGACGGTACCACGTCAGCCTGACGAAAACCGCCCGAGCCTCTCTGCGAGAGCGCGCTATCGCGGTGTTTCCTTCCACACTCCTGATGGAAAGCGACGGACAAAACGGCAACCAAGGGAGCAATGAGTGCGGCCAGAGGAAAACCTTCGCCCCGCTCACCCTGGGTATGCATCCATAAGGATTCATGACCTAAAGCACACGTTTGGTCGACGACTGCGCACAGCTGTGCCGTAGCACAGCTCGAGCGTCTGAGGATGAATATACGTTCATCGAAAACAGGGTTCTATGCGTCTAGTCTGCGGGTTCCGACATAGTGACTACAGGAGTAAACCACCATGTTCTCGCATGAAAGCGTCCCGCTGATCATCATGCTGCTTGGCGTGCTTACCGCCATCCTCCATCCGGTACATGCGTTCATTACCAGAGTTCGGAGGCGCAGAGACAGATCATCCACCGAGACAATTAAAGAGATGGATACGCGCTGAACTGTTGCCGAGAAACTCGACTACCTGCTGCGCGGCGCTAGCCAAATGCTGTTCATGGGTAAAACCTGAAGCTTTCAACGGCTTCAAATCATGATCCCCGGCCGCCAGCCACGTCACCTCGATACTCGGTGACAACGTGTAAGCCTCGACAGCTTCCCGATTGCCAAGCGCATCGCGCTCCCCCTGAACAACCAAAGTCCGCGTCTTCAAAGACGCCAAATGCTCAACCCGAGGTTTCTCCGGCTTCCCCACCGCATAAAACGGATAACCCAAACAGACCAACGCATCGGCACCCAATTCCTCGGCCAATAGACTCGCCATCCGCCCCCCCATCGACTTCCCGCCAATGGCCAAAACCCCAGCGACATGACGTCGCACTTCAACGAACACCTCGCGCCAGCACTCCAGCAATTTCCCCGCAGGATTGGGCGGCCGCTTACCCCCATCAACCCGTCGCTGCGCCATATACGGAAACTCAAAGCGCAACACGTTGACCCCAAGTGCAGCAAGGCGCCGAGCCATGTCCGTCATCCAGTCACTGTCCATCGGCGCACCAGCACCGTGGGCCAGGATCAACGTCGCCGAAGCCTCGCCCGACGCGGCGTCCCACAGCCATCCATGCTCGCGCGCACACTGCGCCCATTGATCCCCGTCAATACTGGCCTTGTGCTGTTTGTCCATGCTTGCCTCGCTTTTAGTCTGCCTATAACTCCAGGCGAAGGATTCGCGGCGATTGTTGCTCGCGCTCACTTCGGCTGAACCGTGGATGGGGAACCATGAACACTTCTATCAGTACCGCCTACAACTACAAGGTGGTCCGCCAATTCGCCATTATGACGGTGGTCTGGGGCATCGTCGGCATGGGCCTCGGGGTTTTTCTCGCCGCCCAATTGGTTTGGCCCGAACTCAACTTCAATTTGCCCTGGACCAGTTTCGGCCGCCTGCGCCCGCTGCACACCAACGCGGTGATCTTTGCCTTCGGTGGCTGCGCGCTGTTCGCCAGTTCGTTCTACTCGGTGCAACGCACCTGCCAGACTCAGCTGTTTGCGCCGAAAATCGCCGCGTTCTGCTTCTGGGGCTGGCAACTGGTGATCCTGCTGGCGGCGATCAGCCTGCCGTTGGGTTACACCAGTTCCAAGGAATACGCCGAGCTGGAATGGCCGATCGACATTCTGATCACCATCGTCTGGGTGGCCTACGCCATCGTGTTCTTCGGCACGATCATGCAGCGCAAGACCAAGCACATTTATGTGGGCAACTGGTTCTTCGGTGCGTTCATCATCACCGTGGCAATCCTGCACATCGTCAACAACCTTGAGTTGCCGGTGAGTTTCACCAAGTCCTACTCGGTGTATGCCGGTGCGACCGATGCGATGGTGCAATGGTGGTACGGCCACAACGCCGTGGGCTTTTTCCTCACCGCCGGTTTCCTCGGGATGATGTACTACTTCGTGCCGAAACAGGCCGAGCGCCCGGTGTATTCGTATCGCCTGTCGATCGTGCACTTCTGGGCACTGATCACCCTGTACATTTGGGCCGGCCCGCACCACTTGCACTACACCGCGCTGCCGGACTGGGCACAGTCGCTGGGCATGGTGATGTCACTGATCCTGCTGGCACCGAGCTGGGGCGGGATGATCAACGGCATGATGACCCTCTCGGGCGCCTGGCATAAGTTGCGCAGCGACCCGATCCTGCGATTCCTCGTGGTGTCGCTGGCGTTCTACGGCATGTCGACCTTCGAAGGTCCGATGATGGCGATCAAGACCGTCAACGCGCTCTCCCACTACACCGACTGGACCATAGGCCACGTACACGCCGGTGCTCTGGGCTGGGTGGCGATGATTTCCATCGGCGCGCTGTACCACATGATCCCGAAAATCTTCGGCAAAGAGCAGATGCACAGCATCGGCCTGATCAACGCGCATTTCTGGCTCGCGACCATCGGCACCGTGCTCTACATCGCGTCGATGTGGGTCAACGGCATCGCCCAAGGCCTGATGTGGCGTGCCGTGAACGAGGACGGCACGCTGACCTACTCCTTCGTCGAAACCCTGGTGGCCAGCCACCCAGGCTTCGTCGTACGGCTGGTGGGTGGGGCGATCTTCCTCAGCGGCATGTTCCTGATGGCTTACAACACCTGGCGCACCGTGCGGGCCTCACAGCCTGCTGACGTCGTTGCTGCCGCGCAGATGGCCTGAGGAGTCCGCCATGAAACACGAAACGATTGAAAAGAACGTCGGCCTGCTGATGTTGCTCATGGTTTTCGCCGTGAGCATCGGCGGCCTGACCCAGATCGTCCCGCTGTTCTTCCAGGACGTGACCAACAAACCGGTGGAAGGCATGAAGCCCTACACCGCGCTGCAACTGGAAGGCCGCGACATCTACATCCGCGAAGGCTGCGTCGGTTGCCACTCGCAGATGATCCGCCCGTTCCGCGCAGAAACCGAACGCTACGGGCACTACTCGGTAGCCGGTGAGAGCGTGTGGGATCACCCGTTCCTGTGGGGCTCGAAACGCACCGGTCCGGATCTGGCCCGGGTCGGTGCGCGTTACTCGGATGACTGGCACCGCGCGCACTTGTACAACCCGCGCAACGTCGTGCCGGAGTCGAAGATGCCCGCCTACCCGTGGCTGGTCACGCAAGCGGTCGACAGCAGCCACACCGAAACCAAGCTCAAGACCCTGCGCACCCTCGGCGTGCCGTACACCGACGACGATATCAGCGGCGCGGTGGCCAGCCTCAAGGGCAAGACCGAGATGGACGCCCTCGTCTCCTACCTGCAAGTGCTCGGCACTGCAATCAAGAGCAAGAGGTGAGCCATGGTCATTGAAATGAGCACAGGCCTCATACGTGGCCTCGGCACGGTCGTGGTGTTCGTCGCCTTCGTCGGCCTGACCTTGTGGGTTTTCAATCGCAAGCGCACCCCGGAGTTTGCCGAAGCACGTCTGCTGCCGTTCGCCGACGAGCCGCAACCCGACACTACCCCCGCATCTGAACCAAGGAGTACCCGGCCATGACCACCTTCTGGAGTACGTGGATCTGCGTACTGACCATCGGCAGCCTGATCGGCCTGACCTGGCTGCTGATCGGCACGCGTCGGGGCGAGACCAAGGGCAGCGTCGACCAGACCATGGGCCACAGCTTCGACGGCATCGAGGAGTACGACAACCCGCTGCCGCAGTGGTGGTTCATGCTGTTCGCCGGCACGCTGGTGTTTTCCGTGGGCTATCTGATCCTGTATCCGGGCCTGGGTAACTGGAAAGGCATCCTGCCCGGTTACGAGGACGGCTGGACCGGCGTGCACGAGTGGGAAAAGGAAATGAACAAGGCTGACGCCAGGTTCGGACCGATCTTCGCCAGGTTCGCCGCCATGCCGCTGGAAGAAGTGGCAAAAGACCCACAGGCGCTGAAAATGGGTGGCCGTCTGTTCGCCTCCAACTGCTCGGTCTGCCACGGCTCGGATGCCAAAGGCGCGTTCGGCTTCCCCAACCTGGCCGACAGCGACTGGCGCTGGGGCGGCGACGCCGACACCATCAAGACCACCATCATGGGTGGGCGGATGGCGGCGATGCCGGCCTGGGGCGAAGTGCTCGGTGAAGCGGGTGTGAAAAACGTTGCCGCGTATGTGCGTCACGATCTGGCCGGCCTGCCTTTGCCCGCCGACAGCAAGGCCGACCTGCAAGCCGGACAGCAAACGTTCAGCACCACTTGCGTCGCCTGCCATGGGGCAACCGGCCACGGCACTGAAGCCATGGGGGCGCCGAATCTGACGCACCCGGCCGGATTTATCTATGGCACCAGCCTGACCCAGCTCGAACAGACCATCCGCCATGGTCGCCAAGGTCATATGCCAGCGCAGAATGAGCTGCTGGGTAACGATAAAGTGCAATTACTGGCTGCTTATGTGTACAGCCTCAGCCACAAATTGAATACAGAAAAACTTATTACTGAAGACAATAAGCAGTAGTTATTGACTACACCGCTGCCGCATGTTTCTCAGTGCGGCAGTTTCCCGCCCCTTTGCGACGCATTGTCGCACCCCTTGATACCCTCTCCTTTCGGTTCCCCTGATTCGGGTCTACGCTTGCTCGATGCGGACTGGCCCGTGCTGGTTCCAGGTCGACCTGAGCGATGTGTTCGATGAATCGGCTGACAAACGCGCCGCAAAGGCCGGTAGATACCGGCTGTCGCGCCGATTGCCGTTCATCAGCCGAACCGGCAGTTTTAACACACCTCGTTACAAGTGATCTGAACCCCTCGCTTTTTTTGTCTGCTGCGACATTTTGTCCGAGGCCAATTTTGTCCTTACGCGGCGTATGGAAAGGCCGCAGAATCAGCGTTGGAAAGCATTGACCCAGGTCATGGCGCGTTGCAATGACCCCTTGCTCTCTGCATACTTGCGGCCGATTTTAATCCTAATAAAACACCTAAACCGTGGAACCTTAGAATGAGCACAGCAATCAGTCCGACTGCTTATAACTATAAGGTAGTCCGCCAGTTCGCCATCATGACGGTGGTCTGGGGGATCCTTGGCATGGGGCTCGGTGTCTTCATCGCCTCGCAACTGGTCTGGCCGGAATTGAACTTCGGTCTGCCGTGGACGAGCTTTGGACGCCTGCGCCCGTTGCACACAAACCTGGTGATTTTTGCCTTCGGTGGATGTGCACTGTTTGCCACTTCCTACTATGTCGTGCAGCGAACCTGCCAGACGCGACTGATTTCCGACAGCCTCGCCGCCTTCACCTTCTGGGGCTGGCAAGCGGTGATCGTCGGCGCGATCATTACCTTGCCGCTGGGTTACACCACCACCAAGGAATACGCGGAACTGGAATGGCCGCTGGCTATTCTCCTGGCCATTGTCTGGGTCACCTACGGTCTGGTGTTCTTCGGCACCATCACCAAGCGCAAAACCAAGCACATCTACGTCGGTAACTGGTTCTACGGCGCTTTCATCGTCGTCACCGCGATGCTGCACATCGTCAACCACGCCTCGCTGCCGGTCAGCTTCTTCAAGTCCTACTCGGCCTACTCCGGCGCGACCGACGCGATGATCCAGTGGTGGTACGGCCACAACGCCGTGGGTTTCTTCCTGACCACTGGCTTCCTGGGGATGATGTACTACTTCGTGCCTAAACAGGCCGAACGTCCGATCTACTCCTATCGCCTGTCGATCGTGCACTTCTGGGCACTGATCACCCTGTACATCTGGGCCGGCCCGCACCACCTGCACTACACCGCACTGCCGGATTGGGCACAGTCGCTGGGCATGGCAATGTCGATCATCCTGCTGGCACCGAGCTGGGGCGGCATGATCAACGGCATGATGACCCTGTCGGGCGCCTGGCATAAATTGCGCACCGACCCGATCCTGCGCTTCCTCGTGGTATCGCTGGCGTTCTACGGCATGTCGACCTTCGAAGGGCCGATGATGGCGATCAAGACCGTCAACTCGCTCTCGCACTACACCGACTGGACCATCGGCCACGTACACGCCGGCGCTCTGGGCTGGGTGGCCATGATCTCGATCGGTGCGATCTACCACATGATCCCGAAACTGTTCGGCCGTGCGCAGATGCACAGTGTCGGCCTGATCAACGCGCACTTCTGGCTCGCAACCATTGGTACCGTGCTGTACATCGCGTCGATGTGGGTCAACGGCATCACTCAAGGCCTGATGTGGCGGGCAATCAACGACGACGGCACCCTCACCTACTCGTTCGTTGAAGCGCTGCAAGCCAGCCACCCTGGCTATATCGTCCGTGCCCTGGGCGGTGCATTCTTCGCCAGCGGCATGTTCCTGATGGCTTACAACGTCTGGCGCACCGTGCGCGCCTCGAACCCGGCTGAAGCCGAAGCCGCCGCCCAGATCGCTGTCGTTGGAGCTCACTGATGAAGCATGAAGCTGTCGAGAAGAATATTGGCCTGCTGGCCTTCTTCATGGTCATCGCCGTCAGCGTCGGTGGCCTGACCCAAATCGTTCCGCTGTTTTTCCAGGACGTGACCAACAAGCCGGTCGAGGGCATGAAGCCACGTTCGGCGCTGGAACTGGAAGGCCGCGATATCTATATCGCCAACGGTTGTGTCGGCTGCCACTCGCAGATGATCCGTCCGTTTCGCGCCGAAACCGAACGCTATGGCCACTACTCGGTCGCTGGTGAAAGCGTCTGGGATCACCCGTTCCTGTGGGGTTCCAAACGTACCGGCCCGGACCTGGCCCGTGTGGGTGGTCGCTACTCCGATGACTGGCAGCGTGCGCACTTGTACAACCCGCGCAACGTAGTGCCTGAGTCGAAAATGCCGGCTTACCCGTTCCTCGTGGAAAACAAGCTCGACGGCAAAGACACGGCCAAGAAAATGGAAGTGTTGCGCACACTCGGCGTCCCTTACACCGACGAAGACATCGCCGGTGCAAAAGATGCCGTGAAGGGCAAAACCGAAATGGACGCGCTGGTGGCCTATCTGCAAGGCCTGGGCACCATCATCAAAAGCAAACGGTGAATTGGATGGATATCGGGATGATTCGTGGCCTGGGCACCGTTGTCGTGATGGTGGCCTTCATCGGTCTGGCCTTGTGGGTATTCAGCCCCAAGCGCAAGTCGGAGTTTGAAGACGCGACATTGCTGCCTTTTGCGGATGATCCCGAAGCCATCAAGCACGTCGAGCAAGCTTCTAGGAGTAACAAAGAATGACTACATTCTGGAGTCTGTACGTCACAGTCCTCAGTCTCGGTACGATCTTTTCCCTGACCTGGCTGCTGCTGTCGACCCGCAAGGGCCAGCGCAGCGAACAGACGGACGAGACGGTCGGGCACTCCTTCGACGGGATCGAGGAGTACGACAACCCACTGCCGAAATGGTGGTTCATGCTGTTCGTGGGCACCATCATTTTTGCCTTGGGTTACCTGGTGCTGTATCCGGGTCTGGGTAACTGGAAAGGCCTGCTGCCAGGCTATAACTACCTCGATAACGACAAGCAGACCGCGTTCGCCAACGGCCAGACCGGCTGGACCGGCGTCCACGAGTGGGAAAAGGAAATGGCTCGCTCGGACGCCAAGTTCGGTCCGATCTTCGCCAAGTTTGCTGCCATGCCGATCGAAGAAGTCGCCAAGGATCCGCAAGCCCTGAAGATGGGCGGCCGCCTGTTCGCCTCCAACTGCTCGGTTTGCCACGGTTCCGACGCCAAAGGCGCTTACGGTTTCCCGAACCTCACCGACGCCGACTGGCGCTGGGGCGGCGAGCCGGAAACCATCAAGACCACCATCATGGGCGGTCGTCACGCGGTGATGCCGGCCTGGGCCGAAGTGATCGGCGAGCAAGGCGTTGCCGACGTGGCAGCCTATGTGGTGACGCAACTCGATGGCCGCAAGCTGCCGCAAGACGCCAAGGCTGACCCGGTCAACGGCCAGAAACTGTTCGCCGTCAACTGCGTGGCTTGCCACGGCCCGGAAGGCAAAGGCACCCCGGCCATGGGCGCGCCTAACCTGACCCACCCGGGCGCGTTCATCTACGGCTCGAGCTTCGCGCAACTCCAACAGACCATCCGTTACGGCCGTCAGGGCCAGATGCCGGCGCAGGAACAACTGCAAGGCAACGACAAGGTTCACCTGCTGGCGGCTTACGTTTACAGCCTGTCCCACGGTGAAAAAATGCCGGAAGCCGAGGCGCAGTAAGGCCGACGCTTGATGCAAAGGAAGGCCCGGCCAATGACAATTGGCCGGGCCTTTTTCATGGACGGCTGGCCCAGATGGATTTCACCGCCACCGTGTCGATGAGCGTGCGCTCCTGCCATTGATTGTCCTTCACCAGATAAATCTGCAACTGCTTGCGATCCTCGGTAAAACGGGTGATCAAGTAGGTCTGCTGAGACGTGGCGCCACTCAGATACATCGGCACATCTCCCACCCAGTAAGAGTCACCGCCGTCCCGGTGTAAATGACCGGCGAATATTGCTGTGACCTGATACTTGACGATCATGTCGCGAAAGCGTTTTTGCTGCGCACTGTCGCCCTTCATCTTCAACGGCTTGTGCATATTTATGATAATGGCGTACCCCTGAGCTCTCGCCAGACGCAGGTCAACCTCAAGCCAGTCCAGTGCACTATTGATCTCGAACGTCGTCGGGTTCAGGAAATGAGCAATCCGGGTCGTGTACGTCGGCTCATTGTTGAGTTGAACCATGTGGACGTCACCGATGGTCTTTGAATAAGCGAGACTTCCTGAATACGTATTACCCCAAAAACCTTGCGCGGACCTCACATCAAAGTTATCCACCCTGTTTTCATGATGTTTTCTGAATTCAACAATACTGCCCGCCGCACAGCTGTTACTGAAACAATCATCCACATTGTTTTCATAGTCATGATTACCCAAACCATACAGATACTCACCACCGAAGTGCTTAGCCAGCACCTCTTTCATATAGGAGCGCTGCCAGTCATGACCGAAAGCGGTGATATCTCCGTTGATCATCAATGGCACTTTCGCCTGCCCACCCTGAGCATTTCGAAAAGCGGCAATACTTGCCAACTGAGTTTCCACCAGCCACTTCGAACGCTTTGTAAACGCCTCATCAGATTCAGGCGCCCCGCTGTCTGTCTTGTCTGTCCAGGGATACTGCGTATCCGATGCAAACACCATATATTTAGGCGCAGGCTCCACAGAATAAGCCGAGACTACCGACAACAACAAACACACACCCAGAATAAAAGCCGCAACTTTACTACCCGTCATCATATTTAACTTCCATTCAATAACTTATGCTGACGACCTCATGTCGCCAGCCACCAACTTATTCGAAAGACAATAAAATCTCAAATACACAAACCTGATTAATTAATCACTCTTGTTTCCAAGCTTCTAAAAAACAACCAGGACTAACAACTAAAAAGCAATCAACGATCAGCCGCAGGGGCTTGCGAAACTTGCAATCAGAAAGCGTTCACGATTTGAGGCAAATGCTCAATAGACTCAATCTTCATCGGTCTGTAACTTTTCTTTCCGTCTGCCGATGGTTCGTCAGACCACCCCCTATACCGCTGCATATCAAGGAAGAAAGCCATGCGAGAATCCGATGTTGATTGTGTGCAATCCCACGAAGATTTCACTTTTGCCGACCCGGGTATCAAACCCGACACTCCGCTCCCCGATGCCAGCGGCGACGCCACCGCTGGCCATGAGGTGAAAAAACCCAAAGACGGCGGGCTTGAAAGTCTCGGCGGCGGCAGGCTGGACTGATGCCTGCGGATTGCCTGCCGAGACGATGCATGGGACTCACTCGCCCGAGCGATTCTCATGCATCGTCTATAGTCAATTGATCTGGATCAGGACTTGTTACATCTGCTACACCATTTACAGCCCGCCCCCAACGCGACCAAAGGTCGCACCCGTTAGACGGCGTGACAGGCGTATCATTGCGCCACTGCAACGCCCTTTCCGACCCCGGCCGGCACGTATCGACCGAGGCATTTTTCCACTGCCGTGGGATGCAATGATGAGCAACCAGATTCCGGTACACGACGTCACGCCACCGAGCAAAAACGCGAACAACAGCGTTGATCTTTACGCCTCACGAGAAAAAATCTACACCCGTGCTTTTACCGGTTTGTTCCGCAATCTGCGGATGATGGGCGGTGCCGCCCTGTTCCTGCTGTATTTCGGCACGGTGTGGCTGAACTGGGGTGGCCATCAGGCCGTGTGGTGGAACCTGCCGGAGCGCAAGTTCTTCATCTTCGGCGCCACCTTCTGGCCACAGGACTTCATTCTCCTTTCAGGCCTGCTGATCATTGCCGCGTTCGGCCTGTTCTTCATCACCGTATATGCCGGCCGAGTCTGGTGCGGCTACACCTGTCCGCAAAGCGTGTGGACGTGGATTTTCATGTGGTGCGAAAAGGTCACCGAAGGCGACCGCAACCAGCGCATCAAGCTCGACAAGGCGCCGATGAGCGGCAACAAACTCCTGCGCAAACTCGCCAAACACTCGCTTTGGCTGCTGATCGGTTTCGTCACAGGCATGACCTTCGTGGGTTACTTTTCGCCGATCCGCGAACTGGTCTTCGAGTTTTTCACCGGACAAGCCGATGGCTGGTCGTACTTCTGGGTCGGCTTCTTCACCCTCGCCACCTACGGCAACGCCGGCTGGCTGCGCGAACAGGTGTGCATCTACATGTGCCCGTACGCTCGCTTCCAGAGCGTGATGTTCGACAAGGACACACTGATCGTTTCCTACGATCCGCGTCGTGGCGAAAGCCGTGGCCCGCGCAAAAAAGGCGCCGACTACAAGGCTCAGGGCCTGGGCGACTGCATCGACTGCACCATGTGCGTTCAGGTCTGCCCGACCGGTATCGACATCCGCGACGGCCTGCAAATCGAATGCATCGGCTGCGCCGCATGTATCGACGCCTGCGACAGCATCATGGACAAGATGGACTACCCGCGCGGCCTGATCAGCTACACCACCGAACACAACCTGTCGGGCCAGAAAACCCATAAACTGCGGCCACGCCTGATCGGCTATGCCGTGGTGTTGCTGGCGATGATCAGCCTGTTGGTGACTGCGTTCGTCATGCGTTCACTGGTCGGTTTCGATGTCAGCAAAGACCGCGTGCTGTATCGCGAGAACGCCGAAGGCCGGATAGAAAACGTCTACAGCCTGAAGATCATGAACAAGGATCAGCGCGACCACACCTACGTGCTGGAAGCCGCTGGCCTGCCGGATCTGCGCCTGCAAGGCAAACGTGAAATCAAGGTCGCGGCCGGGGATATTTTCAGCATGCCGGTCGAGCTGTCGAGCGCACCGGAACAACTGCCGTCGAGCACCAACGAGGTCAAATTCATCCTCAAGGATGCTGATGACAACAGCGTCCACGTTGAAGCCAAGAGCCGATTCATCGGCCCACAAATCCGTTAAGAGAACTGAACATGCCCGCAGCAAACGCCGCAAGTCCCTGGTACAAGCACCTCTGGCCATGGATCATCATCGCGATTCTGGCCTGTTCGGTGACGCTGACCCTGTCCATGGTGACCATCGCGGTGAACAACCCGGACAACCTGGTCAACGACAACTACTACGAGGCAGGCAAAGGCATCAACCGCTCACTGGATCGCGAACTGCTCGCACAGCACCTGAAGATGCGCGCCGCTGTGCATCTGGATGATCTGACCGGTGAAGTCGAAGTGCGCTTGAGCGGCGACAGCCAGCCCAGGACACTTGAGCTGAACCTGATCTCGCCGACCCAACCGGAGAAGGATCGCAAGATCGTCCTGACCCGCAGCGAAACTGAAGCGGGCCGCTACATCGGCCAGTTGAGCGACAAGGTCGACGGCCGCCGGTTTGTCGAATTGCTGGGATCGCAGGATGATCACATCTGGCGCATGTTCGAAGAAGAGCGGGTCAGCCATGACACGGACCTGCTGCTCGGTGACGAACCGCTCCAGGGCGCCGAAGACCTGAAGAAGTAACGCCGCGCTTCGCGCAAACCCGCTCCCACGGTGGATATCCAGTATCCACCGTGGGAGCGGGCTTGCTCGCGAAGAGGCCCGACCGGACGACATCGATTACGCCGCATTAATGAAAACCTGATGACCACCCCGATCCCCTGCTACCACTGCGCCCTGCCCGTCCCGTCCGGCAGTCGCTTCACCGCCGTTGTACTCGGGGAACCCCGTGAGTTCTGCTGCCCGGGCTGTCAGGCTGTGGCCGAAGCCATCGTTGCCGGTGGTCTGCAAAGCTACTACCAGCACCGCAGCGAAGCCTCGGCCAACCCCGAAGCGCTGCCGGTGCAATTGGTCGATGAGCTGGCGCTGTACGACCGCGCCGATGTCCAGCAACCTTTTGTCCGCCACGAAGGCGAACTGGCCGAAACCACGCTGCTGATGGAAGGCATCAGTTGCGCCGCCTGCGGCTGGCTGATCGAGAAACATCTGCGCACGCTTGGGGCGGTCGCCGAAGCCCGACTGAATCTGTCCAACCATCGACTTCACGTTCGCTGGGCGGATGGGCAATTGCCGCTGAGCCGATTGCTCGCCGAACTGCGCCACATCGGTTACGCCGCCCACCCGTATCAGGCCGACCGTGCCAGCGAACAGATAGCCAGCGAAAACCGCCTCGCCCTGCGCCAATTGGGCGTGGCCGGGCTGCTATGGTTCCAGGCGATGATGGCAACCATGGCGACCTGGCCGGAATTCAACATCGACCTGAGCCCCGAACTGCACACCATCCTGCGCTGGGTCGCGCTGTTTCTGACCACGCCGATCGTGTTCTACAGTTGCGCGCCGTTCTTCAAGGGCGCGATGCGTGACTTGCGAACGCGCCACCTGACCATGGATGTTTCGGTGTCGCTAGCGATCGGCAGCGCCTACATGGCCGGGATCTGGACGGCGATCACCGGCGTCGGCGAGTTGTATTTCGATGCGGTCGGCATGTTTGCGCTGTTTCTGCTCGCCGGGCGCTATCTGGAGCGTCGCGCGCGGGAGCGAACCGCCGCTGCGACCGCACAGTTGGTCAACCTGTTGCCCGCCTCGTGCCTGCGCCTCGATGAGGCCGGCCAGAGCGAGCGCATCCTGCTCAGCGAGCTGCGCCTGGGCGATCACGTGCTGGTGCCACCGGGCTCGACCCTGCCGGCGGACGGCAAGATCCTCGATGGCCAGTCGAGCATCGACGAATCACTGCTGACCGGCGAATACCTGCCACAACCGCGCACGCCGGGCGATGCCGTCACAGCGGGCACCCTGAACGTTGAGGGTGCGTTAACCGTGCAAGTGCTCGCGCTAGGACAGGACACGCGACTGTCGGCCATCGTCCGTTTGCTCGACCGCGCCCAAACCGAAAAACCACGACTGGCGGAAATCGCCGACCGCGCCGCGCAATGGTTCTTGCTGTTGTCGCTGATCGCCGCTGCTGCCATTGGCCTGCTGTGGTGGGAGCTGGATTCGTCACGCGCATTCTGGATCGTCCTCGCGATGCTGGTGGCGACCTGCCCCTGTGCGCTATCGCTGGCAACACCGACCGCCCTCACCGCCGCCACCGGCACGTTGCACAAACTCGGCTTGCTGCTGACCCGCGGCCATGTGCTGGAAGGCCTGAACCAGATCGACACGGTGATTTTCGACAAGACCGGCACCCTCACCGAAGGCCGACTGGTATTGCGCTCGATTCGCCCACTGGGCGCACTGGACAGCGATCAATGCCTGAGCCTCGCCGCTGCGTTGGAGAACCGTTCGGAACACCCGATTGCCCGCGCGTTCGGCCGTGCGCCGCTGGCGGCCGAAGAGGTCCACAGCACGCCAGGGCTTGGCCTCGAAGGCTTGGTCGGCGAACAACGCTTGCGCATCGGTCAGGCGGAATTTGTCTGCGCCCTTAGCGGCGCCACTGCGCCTGCGATGCCGAATGAACCCGGGCAATGGCTGCTGCTCGGCGACACGCAGCGGCCGCTGGCCTGGTTCGTCCTCGATGACCGTTTGCGCGACGATGCACCGGCCCTGCTCGCCGCCTGCAAGGCGCGTGGCTGGCGCACATTGCTGTTGTCCGGCGACAGTTCGCCGATGGTCGCAAGTGTTGCCGCAGAACTGGGCATCGAAGAGGCCCGTGGCGGTCTGCGCCCGGACGACAAACTGCAAGTGCTGCACCAGTTGCACCGGGAAGGTCGCAAAGTCTTGATGCTCGGTGACGGCGTCAACGATGTGCCAGTGCTGGCGGCTGCCGACATCAGCGTGGCCATGGGCTCGGCCACTGACCTGGCGAAAACCAGCGCCGATGCCGTGTTGCTGTCCAATCGGCTCGACGCACTGGTGCAAGCCTTCACACTGGCGCGACGCACCCGCCGGGTAATCATCGAGAACCTGCTGTGGGCGGCGCTGTACAATGGCTTCATGTTGCCGTTCGCCGCCCTCGGCTGGATCACCCCGGTGTGGGCCGCGGTTGGCATGTCGATCAGTTCGTTGACCGTGGTGCTCAACGCCCTGCGCCTGACTCGCCTGCCGAGCGCGCCGGCCGCCCGCACCGCGTCAGAAACCCGCCCGCTGCCGGCCTGAGCCGCAAGGGCATGGAGTACAGATGCCAGCTCTCTACGTGATGATCCCGGCCGCCCTGCTGATCGTGGCCATCGCCGTGTACATTTTCTTCTGGGCAGTGGACAGCGGTCAGTACGACGACCTCGACGGTCCGGCCCACAGCATTCTGTTCGACGATCAGGACCCCAACCACACCGCTGCGGTGGACGAAGCCAACGCAACCAAACCGGACGACAAGGCGCCGCCCCATGCTTGAATTGGCGCCTCTGCTGGTGTCGGCGCTGATCCTCGGCTTGCTCGGCGGCGGCCATTGCCTGGGAATGTGCGGCGGTTTGATGGGCGCGCTGACGCTGGCAATCCCCAAGGAACAACGCAGCCGACGCTTTCGTCTGCTGCTGGCCTACAACCTGGGTCGAATCCTCAGTTACGCCACCGCCGGATTGCTGATCGGCCTCGCCGGTTGGGCAGTGGCGAACAGCCCGGCCGCGCTGTTCATGCGCGTGCTGGCCGGTTTGCTGTTGATTGCCATGGGCTTGTATCTGGCCGGCTGGTGGAGCGGACTGACCCGCATCGAAAGCCTCGGTCGCGGCTTGTGGCGCTACATTCAACCGGTAGCCAACCGCTTGCTACCGGTGTCGAGCCTGCCCCGCGCCTTATTGCTCGGTGCGCTATGGGGCTGGCTGCCCTGCGGACTGGTTTACAGCACGCTGTTGTGGTCGGCGAGCCAGGGCAATGCGCTGGACAGTGCCTTGTTGATGCTCGCATTCGGGCTGGGTACCTGGCCGGTGCTGCTCGCAACCGGCCTCGCCGCCGAGCGCGTCACAGCGTTGTTGCGCAAACGCAGCGTACGCATGACCGGCGGGGTTTTAGTGATGCTGTTCGGCATCTGGACCCTGCCCGGCCCTCATCAACACTGGTTGATGGGGCATTGAATCGGCGGCGCAACCTTCGCGGGCAAGCCCGCACCCGCCACACATATCTCCCCGTTGATGCAAATCAACATGCCTGCGCGCGCCCTCCCCTAGACTCGCCAACACTGCCAGCCTACCCGGGGGAATGCCCGCATGCTCGACGCCATTCGTTGGGACACAGATCTGATCCGCCGCTACGACTTGGCGGGGCCGCGCTACACCTCGTACCCGACGGCCGTGCAATTCAACAGTCAGGTCGGCACCTTCGACCTGTTCCACGCCCTGCGCGACAGCCGCAAGGCGCTACGCCCCTTGTCGTTGTATGTGCATGTGCCGTTCTGCGCGAACATTTGCTACTACTGCGCCTGCAACAAGGTGATCACCAAGGATCGTGGCCGAGCGCTGCCTTACCTGCAACGCCTGGAGCAGGAAATCCAGCTGATCGCCTGCCACCTCGACCCGGCGCAGAAAGTCGAGCAGTTGCACTTCGGCGGCGGTACGCCGACCTTTCTCAGCCACGACGAACTGCGCCAACTGATGGCGCATCTGCGCAAACACTTCAATCTGCTGGATGACGACTCCGGCGATTACGGCATCGAAATCGATCCGCGTGAAGCCGACTGGTCAACCATGGGCTTGCTGCGTGAGCTGGGGTTCAACCGGGTCAGCATTGGCCTGCAAGACCTTGATCCGGCGGTACAGCGGGCGGTTAATCGCCTGCAAAGCCTGGAAGAAACCCGCGCCGTGATCGACGCGGCGCGCACGCTGCAATTTCGTTCGATCAATATTGACCTGATTTATGGCCTGCCCAAACAGACCCCCGACAACTTCGCCCGCACGGTCGAGGAAGTCATCAGCCTGCAGCCGGATCGACTCTCGGTATTCAACTACGCACACCTGCCGGAACGCTTCATGCCGCAGCGGCGGATCAACAGCAATGAACTGCCGACCCCGACGCAAAAACTGCACATGCTCCAGCGCACCATCGAGCAACTGACCGCCGCCGGTTACCGCTACATCGGCATGGACCACTTCGCCCTGCCCGACGATGAACTGGCGGTCGCTCAGGAAGAACAAACCCTGCAACGCAACTTCCAGGGCTACACCACCCACGGTCATTGCGACTTGATTGGCCTGGGCGTATCGGCCATCAGCCAGATCGGCGATCTGTATTGCCAGAACAGCAGTGATCTCAACGAATACCAAAACACCCTCGCCGCCGCGCAATTGGCGACCAGTCGGGGCCTGGTGTGCAACGCCGATGATCGGCTGCGACGCGCAGTGATTCAGCAACTGATCTGCAATTTCAGCCTGGAATTCGCCGAGATCGAGCAGCAGTTCAACATCGATTTTCAGGGGTATTTCGGCGCGCTGTGGCCGCAACTGCAAGGCATGGCCAACGATGGCCTGATCACGCTTGGTCGCGAGCGTATTGAGGTTTTACCGGCCGGACGGCTGTTGGTGCGCTCGGTGTGCATGGTATTTGACGCCTACCTTGAACAGCAGAACCGCCAGCGTTTTTCCCGGGTGATCTGAACTGTTATTGCTTACGCAGACGCTTTGAAACCGATGGTTCAGGATTCACTCGATAGCACCTCGACTGTCGCGTGCCCTGCGGCTTTATGCCCGCAGGGCAATCTCTTCACAAGCTGGCCTGAATGTCCTCCCGTGAGTTACCCTTACGGCTTATGTGTGTTTTCCCACAAGGATTAAAGAAATGTCCGAGCCAGTTAAACTGCGCGCTCACACCCAGGCTCATTGCAAGGATTGCAGCCTGGCCCCTCTGTGCCTGCCACTTTCTCTGAATCTGGAAGACATGGATGCGCTGGACGACATCGTTAAACGCGGCCGCCCGTTGAAAAAGGGTGAGTTCCTGTTCCGCCAGGGCGACACGTTCGATTCCGTTTATGCAGTACGCTCCGGCGCCCTGAAGACTTTCAGCCTGAGCGATACCGGCGAAGAGCAACTCACCGGCTTCCACCTGCCGAGCGAACTGGTCGGCCTGTCCGGCATGGACACCGAAAAACACCCGGTTTCCGCCCAGGCCCTGGAAACCACCTCGGTCTGCGAAATCCCTTTCGAACGCCTCGACGAACTGGCCCTGCAATTGCCGCAACTGCGCCGCCAGTTGATGCGCGTGATGAGCCGCGAAATTCGCGACGACCAGCAAATGATGTTGCTGCTGTCGAAGAAGACTGCCGACGAGCGTATTGCAACCTTCCTGGTCAACCTGTCCGCCCGCTTCCGCGCTCGCGGTTTCTCGGCCAACCAGTTCCGCTTGAGCATGTCGCGCAATGAAATCGGCAACTACCTGGGGCTGGCGGTAGAAACCGTGTCCCGGGTGTTCACCCGCTTCCAGCAAAACGAACTGATTGCCGCCGAGGGCAAAGAAATTCATATCCTCGACCCGATTCAGCTGTGTGCGCTGGCGGGTGGCTCGCTCGAGGGCTGATCTCGATCCGCGGTTGAGCGAAGCGTTTCAGCCGCGGGTATACTGCGCCGTTTGCAGCCCTGCCAGGACACTTCGACGATGGTCTTCGACTCCTTCGACATCAAATCCCTGATCCGCCCCGTAATCGACTTCCCGAAACCGGGCGTGATCTTTCGTGACATCACCCCCCTCTTCCAGTCGCCAACGGCCCTGCGCCTGGTGATGGACAGCTTCGCTCACCGCTATGTCGAAGCCGACTTCACCCACATCGGCGCGATGGATGCCCGTGGTTTTTTGATCGGTTCGGTATTGGCCTATCAGTTGAACAAGCCGCTGGTGCTGTTCCGCAAGCAAGGCAAACTGCCGGCGGACGTGCTGGCCGAGGGTTACGCGACCGAGTACGGTGAAGCGTTCCTTGAAGTGCACGCCGACAGCCTGTGTGAGGGCGATTCGGTGGTGATGTTTGATGATTTGATTGCCACCGGCGGAACGCTGATTGCCGCGGCCAATCTGATTCGCCGGATGGGCGCTCGGGTGCATGAGGCGGCGGCGATCATTGATCTGCCGGAGCTCGGTGGTTCGCAGCGTCTGGAAGACATGGGGATCCCGACATTCTGCCTGACGCAGTTTGCCCTGACCGATAAGTAAGTAGCGCCTGTACTGATGCCTTCGCGGGCAGGCCCGCTCCCACAGTGATTTCGGTCGTTCACAAATCTTGTGTACACCGGGAACTGGCTTGCCCGCGCAGAGGCAGTAGCCTCAGCTACCCTTCAAAGCCCCATCTGCTTGCTGATGATCTCGTTCATCACCTCCCGCGTCCCACCGCCAATCGACAGGATGCGGTTATCCCGATACAGCCGCTCCACCAGACTCTCGCGCATGTAACCCAGCCCGCCGAGAATCTGCACCGCTTCGGTGGTGATTCGGTCCGAGGTGTCCGTGGCAAAGTTCTTCGCCATGGAAATCTCCTTGATGACACTCTGCCCCGCCGCCATTTTCGCCGCTTGCCGATAGGTGAACTCCCGCGACACTTCCAGCGCCGTCGCCATCTCGGCGAGCCGGTGCTTGATCACCTGGAATTTGCCGATCGGTTTGCCGAATGCCTCACGCTCGCGTGCCCACTTCAGGCTCTCTTCCAGCGCCAACTGTGAAGTCATGTTGGCCATCAGCGCCAACGCCAGCCGCTCGCTCTGGAAGTTGCCCATGATGCAGGCGAAGCCCATGTTCTCGGCACCGATCAAGTTGTCGACAGGCACCCGGCAATCGTCGAAGAACAACTCCGCCGTGTCCGACGCCCACCAGCCCATTTTCTTCAACTGGCGGCCGACGGTGAATCCGGGCGTTTGCTTCTCGATCAGCAACAGGCTGATGCCAGCAAAACCCGGCGCGCCGGTGCGAACCGCGACGGTATAGAAATCGGCGCGCACGCCACTGGTGATAAAGGTTTTACTGCCGCTGACCCGGTAGAAATCACCGTCACGCACGGCGCGGGTTTGCAGGTTGGCAACGTCAGAGCCGCCGCCGGGCTCGGTAACGGCCAGCGCACTGATTTTCTCGCCACGGAGCACCGGCGGCACCACGCGATCGCGCACGTGGGGACGCGCCCATTTGACGATCGGCGGCAGGCCGATATCGAGCGAACCCAGCCCCGCCACCAGGCCGCCAGCACCGCAGCGCATCAATTCCTCACTGGCGGCAACCTTGGCGAACACATCGCCTTCATGGCTGCCACCCAGTGCTTCGGGGTAGCCGATACCAAGGATCCCCGCTGCACCGGCCTTCAGATACAACTCACGGGGGAAGCTTTCGGCTTCTTCCCACTCATTGATGTCCGGCAGGATCTCACGCTCGACGAAACGTCTGACGCTGTCGCGAACCAATTGGTGGCTGGGGTCGAAGTATTCCTGGAAGGCAGGCATCGGCAAACTCCACGGAAGGGTTGACCGACGTTAACCGAGCGCTTGCTTGGTTTTCAACAGGATTGTTTGATTCAGACAGACCGAGGCGCGCCATTGGCGAGCAAGCCCGCTGCCACATGGGATTTGTAGCGTATACAAAACCATTGTGGCAGCGGGCTTGCTCGCGAAGGCGTCAGATCAGGCAACACAACTATCAGAGAGAGATCGGCTTACGCCCGGCAAACGAGTGTGCAAGGGTACCGCCATCCACCAGCTCCAGCTCACCCCCCAGCGGTACACCGTGGGCAATCCGCGAGGCGATCAAGCCTTTATTGTTCAGCAACTGCGCGATGTAATGCGCCGTCGCTTCACCTTCCACCGTCGGGTTGGTGGCCAGGATCACCTCGGCAAAAGTGCCCGCCTCTTCGATCCGCGCCATCAACTGCGGAATACCGATTGCCTCAGGCCCGAGGCCGTCCAGCGGCGACAGGTGACCTTTGAGCACAAAGTAACGCCCACGGAACCCGGTCTGCTCGACCGCATAGACATCCATCGGCCCTTCCACCACGCACAACAGCGTGTCATCGCGGCGCGTATCGGCGCATTGCGGGCACAGATCGTCTTCGGTCAGCGTGCGGCACTGACGGCAGTGACCGACCCCTTCCATGGCCTGACTCAGGGATTGAGCCAGACGCAAACCGCCGCTGCGGTCACGCTCGAGCAACTGCAACGCCATGCGCTGGGCGGTTTTCTGACCCACACCCGGCAGAACGCGCAGGGAATCGATCAGTTGGCGAATCAAAGGGCTGAAGCTCATGGGTAAAAAGTCCGACAAAACAACGAGACGCGGTTTATACCCGCGCCTCTGGCCAGCGTCAAATACTCAGTCCTGGGCGACCCGCACCACCAGTTTGCCGAAGTTGCGCCCCTCCAGCAGACCGATAAACGCATCGGGCGCCTGCTCCAGGCCCTCGACCACGTCCTCGCGGAATTTCACCTTGCCCTCACGCACCCACGGCACCATGTGGCTGATGAATTCCGGCTGACGATCACCGTAGTCATCGAACACGATAAAGCCCTGAATCCGCACACGCTTGGTCAACAGGGTGCGTTGCAGCATCGGCAGGCGATCCGGGCCTTGCGGGGCTTCATGGGCGTTGTAGCCCGCGATCAGACCACACAGCGGAATGCGTGCCTTGGGATTGAGCAATGGCACCACGGCCTCGAACACATGACCGCCGACATTCTCGTAATAGACATCGATACCATCGGGACAGGCCTTCGCCAGTTGCTCGGCGAAATCCGCAGCCTTGTGATCGACGCAGGCGTCGAATCCCAGCACCTCCACCACGTATTTGCACTTTTCGGCGCCGCCAGCCACACCGACCGCGCGCAGGCCTTTGATCTTCGCCACTTGGCCGACCACTGAGCCGACCGCCCCGGACGCCGCCGCGACCACCAGCGTCTCCCCAGCCTTTGGCTGACCGATATCCATCAGGCCCATGTACGCGGTCAACCCCGGCATACCCAGCACACCGAGGGCCATTGAGGGGCTCGGCAACCCTGCCGGAATCGGAATGATATTGCGCCCGTCGCTGATGCTGTGACTCTGCCAACCGGTCGCGCCAACGACCAGATCACCGGTGTGGAATTTGGGGTGGGTCGAGCGTTCGACTCGGCTGACCGCACCACCGGTCATCACTTCACCGATTTCCACCGGCGCGGCGTAGGACGGAGCGTCGCTCATGCGCCCGCGCATGTACGGATCAAGCGACAGGTACAGGGTTTTCAGCAACACCTGCCCGTCTTCAAGCTCTGGCAAGGCTTCGCGCTCAAGGCGAAAATTTTCCGGGGTCGGCGCACCGACCGGGCGTGAGGCCAGGACGACACGTTGATTGAGGGTGAGAGGGTCGGACATGTCAGCGTCTCCTGTGAATGATGAATTCGGCGGTATAGGGAGCAGACCGTGGGTGGCGGTGATGGGTTCGATGTTTATTCGGACCGACCGAGTCGACTTCTTCGCGAGCAAGCCCGCTCCCACAGGGTTAACGCATTTCAAATGTGCGAGCCTGCTCGCGAAGGCGTCAGCCCTGCCAATGCAAAACAATCAGCCAGAAACAAAAATGCCAGGCGCAATGCCTGGCACTTTGTGTAGCTCATCTGTCGCGCAATGGCGAATCAGAATGGCAGTTTCATGCCCGCTGGCAGGTTCATGCCGGCGGTCATGCCGCCCATTTTTTCCTGGCTGCTGGCTTCGATCTTGCGCACGGCGTCATTGACGGCGGCAGCCACCACGGCTTCCAGCATCTCTTTGTCGTCTTCGCTCAGGCCTTCAACCAGGCTTGGGTCGATGCTCACGCTTTTGACGTCGTGACGACCGGTCATCACCACGGTGACCATATCGCCGCCGGCCTTGCCGGTGACTTCGGCGTTGGCCAGTTCTTCCTGCATCTTGGCCATTTTTTCCTGCATCTGCTGCGCCTGCTTCATCAGGCCGGCCATGCCACCTTTCATCATGGGAATCACCTCAAAAGTACTTGGATCAAAACAGCGCCCGGCCTTGGAGAACGAGCGCCTTCAGTTATTAGCCTTGGGCGACCAAGGCGTCGACGGGTTCAATAGTATCGTGTCGCACCACTGCGCCGAACTGCTGAACCATCTGCTGGATGAACGGATCGCCGTGGATCGACTCCTCCGCTTCGCGCTGACGGTTGGCACGGCGACGGGACGCGGCCTGGGCCGGGGTTTCCTGCTCGGGCTTGATCAGTTCGATGGTCAGGCTCAGCGTGCGACCGTGGAACTGGTTCAACGCATCGTTGAGACGACGCTGTTGAGTGGCGTTGAACAAAGCGCTGTGAGCCGGGTCCAGGTGCATCAGCCACTGATCGCCATCAACCGCGATCAGCGTGCAGTTGGCGGCGATGCTGCCCGTCATGCCGGAGATCGGCAGTTTCGGGAACAGTTCCAGCCATTGCAACGCCAGACCGGTGGCCGGCATCGCTGCGGGCTCCGGCTCGGGTTCCGGGGCCGGTTCTGCGGCATGCTCGCTCGCCAGTTCGTCGAGATAGCTGTATGCCGAATCCATGTCCGGCTCGATGTAGTCCTCGTCCAGCGGCGGCTCGTCATCCGTGTCCATGCCCGGCGTGGCGGCATCGACGTCGGCGACCGACGGCTCGGGAATCGGTGCGGCGGCCCACTCCGGCGCGTCCGGTACAACGCTGTCCGGGGTGGGCAACGGCATCGGCGGCAGATCAGGCTGCTCGGCAGCGGTTTCCAGCACGGGGTCGACCGCCGGCTGCTGGGCCGGTTCGGGTTCGGGTTCTACCGGATCGTTCCAGGGCAAGTCGACGACGGCATCGACGACGACTGGCTCAGGCTCAGGCTCAGGCTCGGGCACAGGATCTGGTTCTGGTTCCGGCTCAGGAGCAATCACCGGCGCTGGCTCGGGAGCCGGCGCGGGTGCAGCAGCCGGCGCTGGAGCCGGCGCGGGTGCAGCAGCCGGCGCTGGAGCCGGCGCTGGAGCCGGCGCTGGAGCCGGCGCAATAGCCGCAGCGACCACCGGCGCGGCAGCCACGGCGTTTGCGGAATCAACTGTGGCCTGGCTGATCCCCACTGGCTTTAGCGGTTGCCTCGGGGCGTCCACTGTGTCGGCGGGCCGGAAGGCCAGCATCCGCAACAACACCATTTCAAAGCCACCGCGCGGATCAGGCGCCAGCGGCAAATCGCGACGGCCGATCAGGCCCATCTGGTAATAGAACTGCACGTCTTCGGCCGGCAAGGCCTGAGCCAATGCCAACACGCGATCACGGTCGCCATGACCGTTGTCGACACCTTCGGGCAGCGCCTGGGCGATGGCGACGCGGTGCAGCACGTTGAGAATTTCCGAGAGCACACCATTCCAGTCCGGGCCTTGCTCGGCCAGGTGACGCACAGCTTCGAGCAACGCCTTGGCGTCACCTTCGATCAGCGAATGCAAGACGTCATAGACCTGACCATGGTCCAGTGTGCCGAGCATCGCTCGCACGTCGGAGGCCAGAACCTTGCCTTCACCAAAAGCAATGGCCTGATCGGTCAGGCTCATGGCGTCTCGCATCGACCCGTCAGCGGCGCGACCCAGCAGCCACAAGGCATCGTCTTCGAACGGCACGTTTTCGGCACTGAGGACGTGGGTCAAATGCTCGACCACACGCTCTGGCGTCATGTTTTTCAAAGAGAACTGCAGGCAACGCGACAAAATCGTTGCCGGAAGTTTCTGCGGATCAGTCGTCGCCAGGATGAATTTGACGTACGGCGGCGGCTCTTCGAGGGTTTTCAGCAGCGCATTGAAGGAATGGCTGGAGAGCATGTGCACTTCGTCGATCAGGTAGACCTTGAAGCGCCCACGGCTCGGCGCGTACTGCACATTGTCGAGCAACTCGCGAGTGTCTTCGACCTTGGTGCGGCTCGCGGCGTCGATCTCGATCAGGTCGACAAAACGGCCTTCGTCGATTTCACGACACACCGAACACTCGCCGCAGGGGCTGGAAGTGATACCTGTCTCACAGTTCAGGCATTTGGCAATGATCCGCGCAATCGTGGTTTTACCCACCCCGCGTGTACCGGTGAACAGGTACGCATGGTGCAGCCGCTGGCTGTCCAAGGCATTGATCAGAGCCTTGAGCACATGGGTCTGGCCGACCATTTCGCGGAACGAGCGCGGACGCCATTTACGTGCAAGAACCTGATAACTCATCGAAAACCGTCGCAACGAAGGAAGCTGAAGCGGCTAATGCTAGCGGAGCAAGGGCAAAATTGCATCCGGTGTCCTCGTCTAATGTGGCTAAGCTGCATGAGCGGAGTCTTTTATCGGCTCGGGATCGGGAAATGACCGGAGCGTTTATGCGTTGGGCCTTGGGGACACTGCTGGGAATCAGCTTGAGCGTGACGGCAGCGCAAACACCACTGCGCTTCGCCGTGCCGGATAGCTGGGCCATGCCGATGGTGCAACTTGAACGCGGTCGTCCGACCCAAGGCATTCTGTACGACATGATGCTCAGCCTCGCGACTCAGGTCGGCGTGCCGGCAGAATTCCACGTTCTGCCCCGGACTCGCGTACAAAGCACCATGGAACACGGCGGAGTCGACGTGCGCTGCTTTGCCGCACAATCCTGGCTGCCGAATCAGTCCGGGGATTACATCTGGAGCATTCCGTTGTTTTTTCAGCGTGATTTGCTGATCAGCCGCCAGGATCAGCCTGCCCGCGTCGACACTAACCGACTGCCACGCCAATCCATCGGCACCGTGCTCGGTTACACCTACCCGACCCTGCAAAACCTGTTCGATGCTGATCGACTGCATCGCGAAGACGCCCGAAATCAGGAACAGGTACTGGAAAAACTGCTGGCCGGGCGTTACCGCTATGCCGTGAGCAATCAGTGGACGCTGGACTGGTTCAACCAACGCCTGACGCCTGAAAAGCAACTGCAAGGTGTCGCGATACTGCAGGAGCAGAGCGTGGGCTGCTATGTCAGGAATGACCCAAAGGTGCCAGTGCAGCGCGTTTTACGCACGTTGCTGAGGATGAAAATGTCGGGGGAGATTGATCAGATTATCCGGCTCTATACCGGCAACTCTGAAGTTCACCACTAAACAGCCACCACCGCTCTTTTCCATGCCTGGACTTTTCGGGCTCAAACCTTCGCGCTGTGCATCGGAAAACCCGCCGCCCTCGACAGCTCCCAGATTGTGCCTCGGTGCGTTCAACTGCACCGCTTTCGTGCCATTCCTCGCGACTCGTCTATACATAATCGCGCCCACCCGCATTTGGCACGAGCACTGCAACCCTCCCGCGTCTTCCCCTTTTCAGCAAGGACCACCCCATGACGCAGAACGATGCCGGCAACGATTACCCCCTCAGCGAAGTCCCCATGCACGCGCGCAAAGGCCTGGCCTCGACGGCGATCGTGTTACTGGGCTTCACGTTTTTCACTGCCACCATGTTTGCCGGTGGCAAGCTCGGCGTGGCGTTCAGTTTTAGCGAGATGATGGCGGTGATCATCGTCGGCAACTTGCTGCTGGGCCTCTACGCGGCGGGCCTGGGTTACATCGCCTTCAAGAGTGGCCTCAACTCGGTGCTGATGGGCCGGTTCTGCTTCGGCGAAGTCGGCAGCAAACTCAGCGACCTGATCCTCGGCTTCACCCAGATCGGCTGGTACGCCTGGGGCACCGCGACGGCGGCGGTGGTGATTGGCAAATATTTCGATCTTGATCAAGGCACGGTGCTGGGTTTGATGGTGCTGTTCGGCCTGATGTTCTGCGCCACGGCATATGTCGGCTATCGCGGACTGGAAATTCTCTCCTGCATCGCGGTGCCGGCGATGATGTTGCTGCTGTTGCTGTCGATGTGGGTGGCGACGGTGAAGGTCGGCGGTTTCGAGGGTTTGCTCAGCATCGTCCCGAGCGGCTCGATGGACTGGTCGACGGCGATCACGCTGGTGTTCGGCACCTTCGTCAGCGGCGCAACACAGGCGACCAACTGGACACGCTTCTCACGCTCGGCAAAAGTCGCCGTACTGGCCAGCCTGATCGGGTTCTTCATCGGCAACGGTTTAATGGTGCTGATCGGGGCCTACGGCGCCATCGTCTATCAGCAGCCGGATGTGGTTGAAGTCTTGCTGCTGCAAGGCTTCGCCATGGCGGCGATGGCGATGCTGTTGCTCAACATCTGGAGCACCCAGGACAACACCATCTACAACTTCGCCGTCGCCGGTTGCAACCTGCTGCGCACCGGGCGGCGCAAGACCGTGACCCTCGCCGGCGCGGTGATCGGCACCCTGCTCGCCCTGCTGGGCATGTACGACATGCTGGTGCCCTATCTGATTCTGCTCGGCACGGTGATCCCGCCGATTGGCGGGGTGATCATGGCTGACTTTTTCTACCGTTGGCGCGGGCGCTATCCACGGCTGGTCGACGCACAACTGCCAGCCTTCAACTGGCCGGGGCTTTGGGCTTACGCCGTCGGCACCGTGGCCGCGTTCAGTTCGCCATGGGTCGCGCCGCTGGTCGGCATTGCCGCTGCCGCGCTAACGTATGTCATCGTCACCGGCCTGCTCGGCGCCCGCCGCGCCAGCGCGCCACTACAAGACCTATAAAAAGGATTCGCCTGATGCACATCATCAACGCCCGATTGCGCCACAAGGAAGGTTTGCACCAACTGCAACTCGAAGACGGGTTGATCCGCAGCATCGCCCCCCAGACCGAAGCGCCGTCCCTGGGGCCCGACGACCTCGACGCCGGCGGCAACCTGGTGGTGCCGCCCTTCGTCGAGCCGCACATTCACCTCGACGCCACCCTCACCGCTGGCGAGCCGCGCTGGAACATGAGCGGCACGCTGTTCGAAGGCATCGAGTGCTGGGGCGAGCGCAAGGTCACCATCACCGAAGAAGACACCAAGACCCGCGCCAAGAAAACCATTGAGGCACTGGCCGCCCACGGCATTCAACACGTACGCACCCACGTCGACGTCACCGACCCGCAACTCACTGCACTCAAGGCCATGCTCGAAGTGCGCGAAGAGAACCGGCACCTCATCGACCTGCAAATCGTCGCGTTCCCGCAGGAAGGCATCGAGTCATTCCGCAACGGTCGCGAGTTGATGGAAGAAGCCATCCGCATGGGCGCGGACGTGGTCGGCGGGATTCCACATTTTGAATACACCCGCGATCAGGGCGTCAGTTCGGTGAAGTTTCTGATGGACCTGGCCGAGCGCACCGGTTGTCTGGTCGACGTGCACTGCGACGAAACCGACGACCCGCACTCACGCTTTCTCGAAGTGCTTGCCGAAGAAGCGCGCAGCCGTGACATGGGCGCCCTCGTCACCGCCAGCCACACCACCGCGATGGGCTCCTACGACAACGCCTACTGCGCCAAACTGTTCCGCCTGCTCGGCCATTCCGGGATCAGTTTTGTTTCGTGCCCGACCGAAAGCATTCACCTGCAAGGCCGTTTCGACAACTTCCCGAAACGCCGGGGCGTGACCCGCGTCAACGAGTTGCTGGAGGCCGGCATGAACGTGTGCTTCGGCCAGGACTCGATCGTCGATCCGTGGTACCCACTGGGCAACGGCAACATCCTGCGCGTGCTTGAAGCGGGGCTGCACATCTGCCACATGCTCGGTTACCGCAACCTGCAAAGTGCGCTGGATCTGGTGACGGACAACAGCGCCAAAGCCATGCACCTGGGCGAGCGTTATGGCCTGGAACCAGGGCGCCCGGCGAACCTGTTGATCCTTTCGGCGGACAGTGATTACGAAGTGATTCGTAGCCAGGGTCTGCCGCTGTATTCGATTCGCGGCGCCAAGGTATTGATGAAGCGGCAGATGCCGGTGGTGGAATTCAGCGCCTGAGCGGCTGAAAAATGCCCTCGACTGCCCAGCAAAGCATGCTCTGTGCTGGGCTAGCTGATGGCACATCGCCAAGAAATATTTCGCATTACTTTCCCGGAGCCCCCATAGACCGGGGCCCTCACCGTATGTGCGCAACTTTTTGCGCAACTTTTTACGTTTAACATCCAGCTCCCATCTGCGTCCCCCTACACAGATGCACTACGCCCACGGATTACCGGCGCTGTCTCAAGGAGTCTGAGATGTTCAACCTGGCCAACGAAACCCACTTCAGTCTCAAGGTCGAAGACTACGTGGGCGACCTGCAAGTGCTGTCGTTTGTCGGCACCGAAGGCATCAGCCAGCCGTATCGTTTCGACCTCGAACTGGTCAGCGAAAACCCCGATCTGGACCTGGAAAAACTTCTGCACAAGCAGGCGTTTCTCGCATTCGATCCGCAGGGCTCAGGCATCCACGGCCAGATCTACCGCGTCGCCCAGGGCGATGCCGGCAAGCGCCTGACCCGCTACAAAGTGTCGATGGTGCCGCAACTGCAATACCTGCATCACCGCACCAACCAGCGCATCTACCAGCAAATGTCGGCGCCGAAAATCATCGCGCTGATCCTCGAAGAACACGGCATCAAGGGCAACGCCTACAACTTCCAGCTGAGCCAGCCGTGCCCGGATCGCGACTATTGCGTGCAGTACGACGAAACCGACCTGCATTTCGTCCAGCGTCTGTGCGAAGAGGAAGGCATTCACTATCACTTCCAGCACAGCGAAAAAGCCCACCTGCTGGTGTTCGGCGACGACCAGACTGTGTTCCCGAAACTCGGTCAGCCGACCGCTTACGTGCAGGGCAGCGGCATGGTCGCCGACGAACCGGTGATCAAAGGCTTCAAGCTGCGCCTGGAAACCCGCACCCGCCGCGTCACCCGCCGCGACTACGACTTCGAAAAACCGCGCCTGCAAATGGAAGCTGCTTATAAGCCTGAAGGCGACAGCACTGAGCCGGATCTCGAAGACTACGACTACCCCGGCCGCTTCATCGACCGCGCGCGCGGCAAGTTCCTCAGCCAACGCGCCCTCGAACGCCACCGCGCCGACTACCGCCAGGCCGAAGGTCGCGGCGACCAGACCACACTGGTCAGCGGCCACTTCATGGAAATGTCCGATCACCCGCGCACCGAGTGGAACGACCTGTGGCTGCTCACCGAAATCGTCCACGAAGGCAAACAGCCGCAAGTCCTCGAAGAAGGCGTGACCAGCGACACCACCGACAACAAGGACGACTTCCACCAGGGCTACCGCAACACCTTCCTCGCCACCCCGTGGGACGTGTTCTACCGCCCGGCGCTGGAGCACCCGAAACCCCGCGTCCTCGGCAGCCAGACCGCCCACGTCACCGGCCCCAAAGGCGAAGAAATCCACTGCGACCAATACGGCCGCATCAAGGTGCAATTCCACTGGGACCGCGAAGGCCAGGCCGACGACAAAACCAGCTGCTGGTTGCGCGTTTCCAGCTCTTGGGCCGGCGACCGCTACGGCGCCATCTCCATCCCGCGCATCGGCATGGAAGTGCTGGTCACCTTCCTCGAAGGCGACCCCGACCAACCGCTGGTGACCGGCTGTCTGTACCACAAGGAAAACCCGGTGCCGTATGCCTTGCCGGCGAACAAGACTCGCAGCGTGTTCAAAACGCTTAGCTCGCCGGGTGGTGGCGGCTACAACGAACTGCGCATCGAAGACAAGAAAGGTGCGGAGCAGATCTACATTCATGCGCAGCGGGATTGGGATGAAAACGTAGAGCATGACCAGAAGATTCGGGTCGGGAATGAACGTCACGATACGGTCGAAAAGAACAGTTACACCGAACTCAAGGCCGAAGAGCACCGCACCACGATTGCCGACCGAAAAATTGAAGTGAAGGCCGACGATCACCTGTCCGTGACCCAAAACCAGCACATCAAACTCGGAACCGCTCAATTGACCCATGCCGGGAAAGAAATCCACCTGAAGTCTGGCGACAAAATGGTGATCGAGGCGGGAACGGAATTGACCGTGTTGGGTGGCGGTAGCTTTATCAAGCTTGATGCTGGCGGCGTGACGGTGGTTGGGCCGGTGGTGAAAATCAATGCCGGGGGGGCTGCGGGAACCGGGTCAGGGATTGCGATTTTGCTGCCGAAACTGCCGATACCACCGCCGTCAGCCAAACCCGGTAATTTGCTCGACACCGCCCAACCCGGCGTCATCGCACCACCGGCCAAGCCAAGGGAGTATTTCTTCGATATCAAGTTGACTGACGTCCCGGGGGACGAAGGTTTCCCGTTGGCACACACCGCTTGGTCGATTGTTCAGGACGGCGAGCAGGCCCCCTTGCTAGAAGGTCAAACCGACGACGACGGACGGGTCAACATCGATGAAACCCAGCGTTTGAAGTTGTCCCAAGCCTATGCGACCAAGGGCCCTCTGTGGCTCTGCTATCCGGGGCAACGCGTGCCAGTGGCGCTGCATGACGAACCCTCGGAAGCCGACAAGGAGCGCTTCGCCCTCGCCGCCCTCGACTTTCACGACAGCGCCAAACATGGCCGGATCAGTACGGCGAACAGTGAACGCAGCAAACAGGATCTGCTCGCCGACGGCAATCCGTACAACCAGTTGCAAACCAGGGACGAATGACCATGACGGACTCAGCAACGCCTTACAACGGCATTCGCCACAAAGAAATCAGCCAGATCAATACAGCTCAGGGCAAGGCCCTGCCAGCGGTGAACGCGCCGGACTTCTTCATCCAGGACGAGTCGGCCTTCGCACCCAAGCGCAGCGGCAATGACGTGCGTTTCTTCACCACCGGCGAGGACTACTACAAGGATCTGGCCACTGAAATCGGCAATGCCCAAACCTCGATTTTCATCACGGGCTGGCAAATCAACTACGACGTCACGCTGGACGGCAAACAAAGCCTTTGGGAATGCCTGCACGCCGCGCTGGTGAAAACGCCGGCCCTCAAAGTCTTCGTCATGCCGTGGCTGAGTCCCGCAGCAAGCGTCGGCACCCACGACTTCGAAACCATGCTCGCGGTATTCCAGCTCAACGCAGGGCTCGGCGGCGCACGCGCATTTTGTACACCGGCCATCCAGCAAAGCGACATGAAAGGCCTGGGTTCAACGTTTTCTCACCACCAGAAATGCGTGGTGATCGACAACAAGATCGGCTACGTCGGCGGCATCGATCTGGCTTACGGGCGTCGTGATGACAACAACTTCAGCCTTGATGCCCGCGATCGCAAGGGCAACGACGCGTACAACCCGGGAATTCCGCATCTGGGCTGGATGGATAAACATACGCATGTCAGTCGTACCGGCCTACTGATGGGAACGCTGTTCGACCTATCCAAACCTTCTGTCGACCTTTCTGTCGGCCCCGTCAAAGTTCCTGCGCCTAACCGCGCAGAGGTGATTAATGGTGCGGTTCGTCTGCAAAACTTCTTCTCTAGTCCCGCATTGCCGATAGTCGAGCAAGGAGCAAAGGTCTTCAATAGCGCCAAAGCTGTCGCGGGTAACTTTGACCCCTTGGCCGGCGCAAGAAAATACCTGACCGATACGCTCATTCGACAAATCAGCGCACTGGTCCAACACAACTGGAAAAGACTGCCAATCGCAGAGCCTCTGCAAAGCCAGATGAAAGTTTGGATCGAACAAGTCGAAAACACCAAAGGCAGCCTGAAAATGGCCTTGCGTATGAAGAGCTATGAACTAATTAACAATTGGATGAGCTCAACCGATCTTGGGCGTATGGTCGGCATGTTCTGCGACAAGGGCTACGACGCCATACCGACTGACAAAATGGCTTGGCTAAACAATATCAACCAGGTCGCAAGCTCGCTTATGGGCCACCTATATGCTCTGTTTCAAAACCGATTAGAGAGTCATGTCGAACCCTATCATTACCTAAAACACACACCACAGCCGCTCGCTTCTGGTGATTACAGTCGTCTAGGTGACGACCAGCCCCGCATGCCGTGGCAGGATGTCCACAGTCGCATCGAAGGGCCTTCGGTCTACGATTTGTCACGCAACTTCATTGATCGCTGGAACGGCCAGCAAGCCTACATAGCCGACATCAAAAACCTGGAAAAAACGGATGTCGTCGCGGCGCTAATGGAATGGTTGAACACTTTGACCAAGCAGGCAGGCTTGCCCCATCACCTCGATAGCAACAATCGTCTGCAACTGAACCTGCCGATGCCCAAACCAGTGTGGATCAATCAGCCGGCTTCCCTGCCGACGACGCCACAAGCAGTGACAGGTAAGGTCAGTGTGCAGGTTTTGCGCAGTGCTTCTGCAACGATGACTGCACAGGAAGCCAAAGGCCGTAGCCGAGCCAAGGTGAATTTACCATTACCCCCAGGCATCAATGCCGGTGGTGTGCAAGCCAACTGCCACAGCGCAATGCTGCAGACGATTTCCAGTGCGCAGCATTTCATCTACATCGAAAACCAGTTTTTCCAGACCGATTTCGGTGATGAAGGCGAACTACCGGCCAGTAAAGCAATGTCTGGTCCGATGGCCAGTCTGCGGGACCCATCCACCTTGAATCATGACTTCGTGGCCCGCATCAAACTAAATGAAGCATTGACTGATCAGGACTTTACCTTGATCGACTGGAAAGAAGTCGACGCCATAAGTCAGCAACCCGGTGCCGAAGCGCGTAAGTTTATCGACAGCTTCCTAAAAATCTGGCAAACCAACGCTCAAGGCTGGCTAACCCGAAAACTCGGCAAAGAACAGAAACTAACCAATAGCATTGGTAAGGCACTTGCTGACCGAATTGGACGAGCAATCAGGGAAAACCGCCAGTTCCATGTTTACATGATCCTGCCGGTACACCCCGAAGGCGCGCTCAACGTGCTCAACCTGATGCATCAGATTCATTTGACTATGCAAAGCCTAGTGTTCGGCGAACAGAGTCTGGTTAAGCTCATTCAGCGACATATGGCGCTGAAGTCGATGATGGATCGCGGCGCTAGCCGGGAAGAAGCAGCCAAAATCATTGAGCGCAAGGACAGCTTCGGACAGCCCGTATATGCCCAGCAAGACTGGACAAAGCACCTGACCCTCCTAAACCTCCGCACTTGGCACAATTTCAAGAGCGGCAGAGTGGTAACCGAGCAGATTTATGTTCACAGCAAACTGTTGATTGCAGACGATCGCGTAGCGATTCTAGGCAGCGCCAATATCAACGATCGTAGTCTTTACGGCATGCGCGACTCGGAACTGGCGGTGATCGTGCGTGACAGCGAGCCGACACCGATCATGCTCGACGGCAAAGCTACGCATCAGGTGGGTAAAAGCATCAATAAATTACGCAGAGACTTGTGGAAGAAGCACTTCGGCATAGGCCTCACGACAGGCTCTGTCAAACCGGCAAGCGATTTGGGTAAGTACCTTGACCAACCCGCTGCCGAGAAAACCTGGAGAGAAATACAGTCGCAGGCCAAGCTGAATACGGCCGCCTATGAAAGCTCCTTTGGGTTCATTCCTCGAAACAAGTCAGGAAAGCAAGCGGCTTCCATCTGGCCTACCTGGAGCTACAGAGATCCGGACAACGCAAGGCTCGGTGGCCAGTTAGTAGCACCTATGCCGTATGAAAACGGCTTTTGGGAAAGTAAAACACTGACCAAAGAACCCGCCTATATCGCGCCTGTGGGCATCAAGGGCTTCATCACCGAGCTACCGATAAAATGGACACTCCATGAAAATAACAACTCAGACTTGAACATCACCATCCTAGCCAACGTCCCGGACAAAAATGATGATCGCGCACTGGCCTGTGTGGACGCGCCAACGCAAGAGGAAATCAAACACTCATGAAATCGTATACCTGTCTCTTGATTGTCAGTTTGGTTGGCTTGTGTGAAATAAGCAGCGCTGAAGAGCCGAAAAAAGAATGCATCGGGCGGACTACATTTAATGCGCTCGAAAGCATGGAGTGGGCCACCTACCCCACCGCTAAGCATCTGATCAGCGAGGGTGGCGGGCATACGTTCAGCAACAACATAAGTGCCGAGCATGAGTACCTTAGCTACAACAATGACCAAATTACGGTCAGAGTGAGTGGCATCACAACCATTGAAGATTTCCAGACACAACGTAATGCCATTGTTCATAAGGGTGAGATGGCTAAAAGAGAGGTAATGGAGGAAATCGAAACGAACAAGAAGCTGCTGCAGAGCATCAGCACGATGGGATATAGCCAAGAAGTCTTAGATCGACAGAAAAAAATAATCGCTGATCTGGAAAAATCCGTTGCCCAAACTGCCATCGAAGAACATGACCTAGGCATTAACGACTCGCATGTCCTCGGCAGTCAGACAACGCCAACCGAGGTTCTTCTTTGGCGCAACAACCGAATCTATTACTTCAATTTCAAAACACTGGATCAAGAACGGAAGAACGCCATCAAGGATCTGATCGCGAGTTTCGAACCTCGCAACCTCTACCAAGTGCCTACTGGCCCGGGCGTGTGCATGCCCTACGGTTTCATCCATGACGACGGTAAAACCGGATTCAGCGTGAAGAACAGCCTGCGTTTCACCAGCACGCCCAATGTGATTTTGAGCCTGATCAACGCCTCGCAAGGCGACCCTACAAAACCCACTACCGGCACCTACGACACCGACTACCGCCCCGGCTACGACGCGGAGAACTGGAAAAAGTCGAAGATCATGGAAAAGTTCTACATCGGCAAACACATGACCACCCTCGAAGGCTGGCGCTTGGACCCTCGGCCGGAATCCGCCGAGCAGGATCGCGCCTGGTTTGCCATAGCCCATGTCGGCGGTTTGGTCAGTCCGTTGATTGCGGCGCAGATGTTCACCTTTCAAAAAGGCACTGACGGTTTGAAGGACCTGACGCCTGCGCCCGAGGCCGTCATCCCGAAGTTTCTGAAACTGACGCAGAGCATCAGCTCGCAATAACAGAAATCTCGCTTCGAAATGAGCACAGTTCATGACACGAGTCATCATCACACTCGCCAGCCTTTTACTGGCCGCACAGTCCGCATCTGCTGACGCTACCTTGCAAGAATGCCTGGGACGTACCAAATTCCAGTCACCGGAAGCATTCGAATGGGCAACGTTCCCAATTGAGCGCAGCAATATAAAAGGCGCTGGCGGGCATGTTTTTTCAAAAAATGTTCACGCTGTGGGTGACTATGTCAGTTACGACTATGATGAACTTACCGTCAGAGTCAGCGATATCACAACACGTGAAGAATTTGATAGGCAGCGCAATGCCATTGTTCACGAAACCGAAATGTACAAAAACCGGCTAAAGGAAAAACTTGATACCAACAAGCATCTTTTGGTATCGATCAAGGAAATGAACTACCTCCCCGACACCATCCAAAAACAGGAAGCCATAATAAAAAATCTAGAAGAGCAAATACCTAAAATAAAAAAACACGAGCATGACTTGGGAATTCCTGATTCACATGTATTGGGCAGCGAAAAGACGCCCTACGAGTTCCTGCTGTGGCGCAACAACCGGGTGTTCTATTTCCATATGAACAAACCCGCCGAGAATACGGCGCAGCGGATCAAAGACCTTGCCACCCGCTTCGAAGCCCGCGACCTCTATCAAGTGCCCGAAGGTCCAGGCGTTTGCATGCCCTACGGTTTCATTCATGACAACGGCAACACCGGTTTCAACGTGAAGAACAGCCTTCGCTTTACCAGCACGCCCAACGTAATCATGAGCCTGATCAATGCCTCGCAAGGGGAACAGGCCAAACCTACCGAAGGCACCTACGACACCGACTACCGCCCCGGCTACGACGCAGAAAACTGGAAAAAGTCGAAGATCATGGAAAAGTTCTACATCGGCAAACGCATGACCACCCTCGAAGGCTGGCGCTTGGACCCTCGGCCGGAATCCGCCGAGCAGGATCGCGCCTGGTTTGCCATAGCCCATGTCGGCGGTTTGGTCAGTCCGTTGATTGCGGCGCAGATGTTCACC
>NZ_CAXAPL010000032.1:0-70856 GCF_963970845.1 Pseudomonas sp. RA_105y_Pfl2_P56 | reverse complement strand
TATTGCACTGACGATGATCAACAAGCTGTACGGGATCGAGCGTGAACTTAAGGAAGCCGACGATGAACAGCGGTTTATCGCTCGCCAGGAAAAGAGCCTGCCGATCTTGGGGCAGCTGAAAGTCTGGCTGGATAAAACCCAATCCCAGGTGACGCCGCAAAGTGCATTAGGCAAGGCGGTGCATTATCTGGCGAATAACTGGAGCCGACTGGAGCGTTATGTCGAAGCGGGTTATTTACCCATCGACAACAACGCGGCCGAAAGAGCGATCAAGCCGTTTGTCATCGGACGCAAGGCCTGGTTATTCAGCGATACCGTCAACGGCGCCACTGCCAGCGCAAAGATCTACAGTCTGGTCGAGACCGCCAAGGTCAACGGCCAAGAGCCCTATACGTGGCTGCGCCACGTACTGGAGCGGTTGCCGCATGCCTCGTCGGTCGAAGAGTACGAAGCGTTACTGCCGTGGAACTGCTCGCCGCAGATGCCACGGTAGACCGTTGCTCCACCACTGGGTAGGTGGGGTTTATGGATCGCATACTTAGGTCACGCATTGCGATTCTCCTCATCGGCAGTACGGAGCCGGTCGTAGCGTGCTGTATTGGCAACAGGCGCCACTTTGAGTTGCAGGCTGGTTTCTACACAGAGAGGTGATGCGGTGGAGGTCAGGTGGGCAACGACATTGAGGATGTGATCGGCGCTCAGTTCCCGATTCAAGTACCAGCTCCACCGCCACCAGCAATGGTTCGAGAGCGGCGATGGGCACAGCAGCCAGTACCTGCATCATGATTCGATCACCGTTGGTGTGACGCCTCAGTCCGCGTTTGAGAAGCTGTTACGGTTTTGGCAGATCCGCAAATGGCGCGCCATTGCGTAGTGCACCAGGCTTGCGTTCGATGAGTGGGATGTAGTGCTGCCAGTCAAAACCGACCTGATCTCGATCAAAGAGCCGTTCGTGACTGGCGATCACCGTTTCGTCGGCAATGACCACGATCCGCGAAGGGTACAAACGGCTGCTGCCCCATTGACCAACACGCTCACATGGCACTGAATAGCGATTTCGCGCCACGCTGATCAGGCAGGTACTGGAGACCCGCACGGTACGCTCGACGGAGCCATCAAATGCCGTCGGCATTGGCATCATTTCGGCCTACTCCAGCTCCAAGACCTCCGCCACCGTCAGCCCGTTGTACTGCGGATGCACCAGTTCGCTCCAGAGCGACAGGCAACGTCGGCCGAGCCAGACATTCAGTTCCTCGAAGGTGTGAAACATGCAGTCTAGAGCATCGAGCCAGATTCGCCTCCGGCTGTCCTGCGGTGCTATCTAAAAAAGCTAAGGGTTTTTAAATATCTGCTCTGTCATTTTCGTGGTTGGAATGATCAATGACTTCGTGTAATAGGTTTTATATCCATACGCGGTAATGCTTACCTTGCAGGGTATGAGAGCTTTATTGGCTAGAAGCGGCCGGACGGCTTCGTAATCATTCAGATCGAGTTGCGTCCCATCGGGTCTTGTATTGTAAAAAACAAGTTCTGAAGTGAAAGTGTAATTTGGTCTGGTTTGGCTGCTCGCATTCACCAGACCTTCAGCCTTTATATTGATTGAATGCTCGGACGAAAAATCCATATCGCCGTCTAACGAGCAGGTCAGCGTTGGTGTGAGCTGATTAGAGTTTTCGAAATCATTGAATGCGCTAGCCAAATCTACTGTTGAAGTGAATTTCACAGTAAAAAGATTATTCGGCCCTAATTCAAAAGACGACAAAGTGAGGTCTGCGGGAGGGATGTTGGCTGTTTTTACACAGCCCGCGCAGAGAAGTAATGTCAGGTAAACGAAGCCGCGATATAGATTCATTGGCCGAAAATACCATTGATGGAATCAAAAATCAGATCGAGCGCTGATTTTGTTTCCTGAACAGGTTGAATGAACATCCAGTCTGCAGAGGCGTGGTGGATGTCGATGGTTTTGTTCATGGTCGGACCGGACTTTATATTCCAGCGCTCGCCGAAATCAGCGACGCTGTCAGAAGAGTCGGGTTTGCTTGAGTTGGCTCGAATGTTAACCCAGGACTCTGCGACAGGTTGCGGCTCTGACATGTAGATATCCGAGCCCAGCCATACCCAAAAACCTTCGCCGACAGGGTCGAGTGTCACCAGAAATTTAATGGTGTAACCCGCTTCAGATAAAATTTTGGAAAGATGTGCTCCGTTCCATCCCCCCAAACTGTGACCCACGATATACACCGGGCTTGATTTGCTGGGTATTTTATCGATGAAGTTGGTCTTGATGTCGCCGGAGCCTTTGGCGTCGTTGTAGCCTCTGGCCCAGCTTGTGTATTTGGGTTTCAGTTTTGCGTTTGGGCTTATTCTGTTGTCGAGCAGATTTTTTGCGGCATCGATGTTGTGATAGGCACCTTGGAAGTAATATTTTTCCTGGTCTGCGGCGCCACCGATAAAGAAGACGATGGCTTTCTTTTCCGGAACTGGTACTGCTTTTACGGTTGAGTCATTTGCAGCGGTCAATGTTTTTGTTGCTGCCAGGCTTGCGGTGTTGCCGTTTGGAAGAACAATTTGCTCTGCGGCCATTACTTAGTCTTCCAGAAAGATTTTGATGGTTTCTGCCAAGTGCGAACTCACTATATGGGTGAAGCCCATCGAGTCGCTAACGCCATGTTCCAGGCTTCCATCCGCACGTTGGATGGCGTAACCGTGATTAGGCATTGGCTCGCCAGTCGTGCCGTCGACCAGTTTGATCTTGTCGCTGAAGTGCACCGGCATTGGCAGTAAACCGCTGAAGGGCGCTGATACAACGGTGTCGCCGATGATGACGGTGCCGGAACCGCCAATGACAATGTTGCCGTGTCCCCCGGTGCTGTCTATTGTCGCGGCGTTCAGGCCGTTGATGAATACAGTCGAACTGATGCCCCCGGTAATCGGGCTACCACAGGCGGATTTGTCGGTCATGCGAGCAGCTGCGAGGCCGTCGAAGAATACGTTCGGCGAGCCGCTGGCAATAGGATTGGTACCGTGTCCTGGAAGTGGGCAACTGGTGGGATCTGAGACGCGAGCAGCTGGTTTTCCACTCATGGGAGGTTCCGTTTCGAAATGTCAGTGGCGGGCTCGTGATTCTCGCGCGAGCATGGGGACGCAATTTGCGTTAGACGATTGGTGTTTTTACGAGCAGCCGCTCGACGTAGCCGTCGCCCAAGCAGGGATGGCTTTCAATGCGGGGGCGTATATGAGAAGTGCTGGCGCGGAGGCGCTTCCGTACGTGGGGCAGGCATAAAAGTGAATCGTCCTTGAAAAATCGCGGTGAAGGATGCCCGAGGTGAAGATTTCGTTCAACGAGATTTTTCGAGTGCTCTTGTACTTTTGGTATCATTTCCGAATTTTTTTTGCAGCGTGTATAGGCCGCTGTAGTCATTACTGAATTCAAGCCGAGAGAAACTCCAGGCTGTCGAGGTCGGCGTTTTTCAAGGTTGTTGTCGCGTCGCCGTCTAACTATGCCGCTCTTTTCTCGGTCTGCTGCTGCCGATCCGGGTTCAACTGTGGCTGAATGCCACTCAATGCAGCTGGATTCCGGTAGAAGCGGGTCAAGGTCTGCGCCTGAGCGGAAGCTTCCCACAACCTCTCACACGACTATCCTTACGCCTGTGTTACCTCAGTCCTGTGGCGCTGCTCGCGGGTGTTGGTGCTACCATCGGCGGCGCCAAAGGCCTAGCCTATACACTATCGCCAAATGGCGGTCTGCTGAGTCCTGACGGCGAAATCATCACTTTACATTCCGGCGAGCCGACTCCTGAATTGGATCGGGCCATCGTTCATCGATTAGGCCCTCAGCAGAACTCAAGCTATTTGACACCCAAGGAAAAGGTATGAATTCACCTTCGCCCAACAGCCGCAGGGGAGGGCTCTCGCGGGAGGACTACCTAGCACCACTTGCCGTCCCAACTGGACAAACACCCAAGGATGTACTCAATACTATCTGGCGTAAGAACGAGGTATGTCTTGATATTGGCTCCTACAGCATAGGCTCTGCTGTAATGGTGCTGTGGCCGGTGGTAATGCTCTGTTTACTCATGATCTACATAGAGCGAAATGGCGAGAGGCTGGTGGGAACAGCCCTCTTGTCGTTGGTGCTAGTTGGTATTCCGATATTGATCCTTTTACATGGGCTGACTAAGCCCGTGCCGCTACCTGTACGCTTCAACCGCCAGCGCCGAGAGGTCTGCGTGCCATTCGATGACGGCCGTTACTGGATCGTCCCCTGGGAACAGGTCACCGCCCAAGCAATAGCAATGGACTCTGTCGGCCAACACGGCAAAACAACTCAAGGTCTATTGGTGGTGGGCTTTCGCAATCCCGATCCCGATGCACCCGAAAAAGAACGAGACTTCAGCTTGGGATTCAGTTGCGGTGGCGGCGAAACGGCCATGTGTCTGTGGGAGTGCATGCGCAGCTACATGGAGGTTGGGCCGGAAGCCGTTCCGAAGTGCAATTTTGAGGGTGAGAACAGCCAAAAAGGCTTGATCGGCTGGACCATTAGTATTTTGTTCGACGCATTGAAATCCGCAGCCAAGGGAGACTTTAAATCTGCAATTAAAGATGTTTTCTTCACTGTCTTTTTAGGTGCTCCTTTGGGGTTTTATTTGCAAGAACGCAAGCTGGTTCCGCCACCTGACTTGAACGCCCCGGCTATAAAAGAATGGTCGAAACCACTGCCGGCTGAGCAGTGGGCCAAACGCTCTCCTGAGTTGGCAGCAGCTATCGCCAAGCGTGAGGAGGAACTGGAGAACAAACCACAATCCGCATGACCCGAAAGCAAGAAATCCAGCTATTTGAAAGCCAAGGATAAGGCATGACATCAGCCATACCCCGCAGCCACTAGGGACCACCCTCCCCCGGTGTCAGGATAGTTGTCGCCTCTCCGGTTTCTCCAAAAAAAGCATATCGGGGGCGGAAAGAGACTGGTCGTGCCGTACTATTCACCTGAACGCAGAGCCGCATTACTTAAGATGCTGCTTCCCCCGCTGAACCTGTCGATGGCCGAGGTTTCCCGGCGCGAAGGGGTCAGCGAAATGTCTTTGTCCAACTGGCGAAAGCAGCTCAGTTCTGAAGGAAATGCAGTGTCTGAAAACAAGCCGTTGACCGAGAACGGTATACAATCGCGGAAGGCCAAATTTGTATCGTCATGTGCAGATATCACTACTAAGAATCAAGCCCCACCGCCTGCCCCACACCTCTGACAATCATATCCACCTCCCGCTCATCAATCGTCAGCGGCGGCAGCAGCCGTATGGTCTTGCCGCGCGTGACGTTGATCAGCAGCCCGTGATCGCGCGCAGCGATCAATGTCAGATCGCGAATCGGCTGTTTCAGTTCGATACCGATCATCAAGCCCTGCCCACGAATGGCCAGCACATTGGGGTTGTCCGCCAGCTCTGCGCGTAACCGAGTTAACAGCCGCTCGCCCTGAATACGGGCGTTCTCCAGTAACCCCTGTTCTTCGATGATATCCAGCACCGTGCAAGCAACACGGCAAGCCAACGGATTACCGCCAAACGTGCTGCCATGGCTGCCCGGGGTGAATAGATCTGCCGCCCGGCCCCGGGCCAGGCAAGCGCCAATCGGCACGCCATTGCCCAAGCCTTTTGCCAGCGTCATGACGTCCGGAACGATGCCCTCATGCTGAAAAGCAAACCACTGGGCGGTGCGGCCGATGCCTGTCTGAATCTCATCGAGCATCAGCAGCCAGGCGTGGCTATTACAGATTTCGCGCAGGGCCTTGAGGTAACCGGGTGGCGCGAGTTGTACGCCACTCTCGCCTTGAATCGGCTCGACCAGAATCGCCACGATCCGCTCGCCGTGCTTGCGCTGAATGTACTCCAGTGCCGCCAGATCACCGAACGGCACTTTGACGAAATCCCCCGGCAATTCATTGAAGCCCAGGCGCACTGCCGGGCCATCGCTGGCGGACAACGTGCCGAGTGTGCGGCCATGGAAAGCGTTGGCCATCACCACCACCAGCGGTTGCTCAATTCCCTTGCGCCAGCCATACAACCGCGCCAGTTTCAGCGCCGTCTCATTGGCCTCGGCCCCGGAATTGTTGAAGAACGCCCGCTCCATTCCCGACAGCTCCGTCAGCCGTTTTGCAAGCTGTTGCTGCCAGTCGATGCTGTACAGGTTGGAGGTGTGCAGCAGCAGACCGGCCTGCTCGCTGATCGCCGAAACGATCCGTGGATGCGAGTGGCCGACATTGGTCACCGCCACACCAGCGACCGCATCCAGATACTCGCGGCCGGCCTGATCCCACAGTCGGGTGCCCAGTCCTTTAGTGAAACTCAGGGCCAGTGGTTGGTAGGTGTTCATCAGGGCGGCGGTCATGACTTCAAACTCCAGTGAAGGTCGGTGTGTTTGCAGTATGGTTAGCCACCAGAACTGGATAAACTCGGTAAAACTTAAATCATTTAAAAGCAGAGCTTGATAATGGATCTGTTCCAGTCGATGAGCGTCTACGTCAAAGTCGTCGAAGCGGGGAGCATGACGGCAGCCGCGTTGCAGTGCGACATGTCGACGACGATGGTCGGCAATCATCTGCGAGCACTGGAGCAACGGCTCGGCGTACAACTGCTGCAACGCACCACCCGGCGCCAGCGACTGACCGAGTTCGGCAGCGTTTACTACCAGCGTTGCCTGGATGTGTTGGGGCTGGTGGCGGACTCTGAGCGTCTCGCCGAGCAGGCTCTGGACGAACCCCGCGGCATCTTGCGCATCACAGCTCCGCTGACCTTCGGCGTTGAACGCATGGCCCCGGCGCTCAGTGAGTTTTCCCTGCAATGGCCAAAGGTCAAACTCGACGTGGTGCTGACCAACAGCCGCCCGGATCTGCTGGAAAACGGCCTCGACGTCGCTTTCCGGCTGGGCAACTTCGAGCAGTCCAACCTGATTGCGCGGCCATTGATCGATTACACCCTGACGGTCTGCGCGTCGCCCGACTATGTGGCACGGCGCGGCATGCCGCTGACGCCGCAAGACCTGCAACAGCATGACTGTCTGTCCTTCGCCTACCCCACCGGGGATGACTGGCAATCGGTGGAAAAACGTTGGCGCCTCAGCGGCCCGGACGGCGAAATCATGGTCGACGTCAGCGGGCCGATGCTGATCAACAGCTCCGCCGGCCTGCATCAGGCGGCGCGCAACGGCATGGGCATCGTGATGCTGCCCGATGCGTTGGTGGAGCAGGATCTGCGCGATGGCAGACTGATCACGGTAATCCCCGACTACCAACCGCCCAGCCGCCCGTTACATCTGCTGTATGCCCCGGATCGCTATCGCCTGCCCAAGCTGCGGCGCTTCGTCGAATTCGCGATGCGGGCATGGGGCAGACCCTGACTCCCGGCACCATCAAACAGGTTCCCGCGGGTCCTTTGCGCAGCTGATCGAAAACTCTCAATGCACCGCTGTCGCGCTGTACTACGGGCAGATCATCGGCTTCGCGCGAGGCATTACCGACAGTTTGGGGTTTGAAACGTCGCTGATTGTCATGGAGCGCCCGCGATTGAAATAACCGTCAAGCACGATGACAACGGCTATGATCCTCCTTTTTCCAGCACGGACGCTGCGCGATGCTCGCCATTTTGCAAAACACCCCGCTGTGGGTTTACGTGGTTTTCGTGATCCTGATGTATTACGGCCTGAAGGCTCGCAAGCCTCAGCACGAGAGCCGGTTATCTCTACTGTCGACTCCATTGGCGCTGCTGGTCTGGTCGCTGTTTTCGCTGAACCTGTCAGTTGATCCCGGTTTTACGCTGGGCGGCTGGTTTATCGCTTTGACCCTCGGCGCCCTGTCGGCATGGCTGATTTTTTCCCGCGAGGGCGTGAAGCTCGACGACCCGGAAACCGGATTGGTTGTGCCGGGCACCTGGAAAGCGTTGATATTGCTGCTGCTGTTTTTTGCGGTGAACTACTACTTCGGCTATCAGGATGACGTGCACCCGGAACACAGCACGGCTGCGGACATGTTGTTGCTCAAGGCCGCAGCGTCCGGTTTTGTCTGCGGACTGATCAGCACCCGCTCGCTGAAGTTCTATTGGCTGCTGCGAACGCTTCAGGCACAACGCCCGTCTTTGGGCGCTCAATGATTCAGGAACCGCTCTTTACCAACACCGGTTTCTCCTGATAACGCTCCCCGAACAACTGCTTCAACTGCGCCACTTTCGGCATGTCGTTGATCACGATGTACGGGTAGCTCGGGTGCTCGGTCAGGAAGTCCTGGTGATAGTCCTCCGCCGGGTAGAAGCCGTTGTAGCTTTCCAGCCTGGTGACGATGGGTTTGCTGAAGACATGGGCCGCGTCGAGTTGAGTGATGTAGGCCTGCGCGACCTTTTGCTGATCAGCGTTGACCGGGAACAGTGCCGAACGGTATTGAGTGCCGCTGTCCGGGCCTTGGCGATTGAGTTCGGTCGGGTTGTGCGCCACCGAGAAGTAGATCTGCAACAGATTGCCATAGCTGACCTGCGTCGGGTCGAAGGTGACTTGCACCGATTCTGCGTGGCCGGTATCGCCGCCGCTGACTCGCTCGTATTCAGCGGTATTGGCCGCGCCACCGGCGTATCCCGAAACCGCTTTCTGCACGCCTTTTACATGCTGAAAAACACCCTGAACGCCCCAGAAACAACCGCCCGCGAATACAGCGGTTTCACTGTGAGCCTGTGTGACTTCGTCGAGGGTGGGCGGTGGAATGACCACCGCGTCTTCGCCGCCAAAGGAGAAGGCTGAACATTGGCCGATCACCCCGGCCACCGCGACACCCAACAACACTCGACGCCAGCTCATTTGATTTTTCATGTCCGTGACTCCTGATCAACCGAAGGTAAAGGCGTAGGCCGACACGCCGGGGTCGAGAAATTCGATGCTGAAAGTTCGATCCTTCACGCCGCCGGACTGGCGCACCAACTGATACAAGCGCTGTTCAGTGACCTGGCCAGAGCCATCCGGGGAGACATCGACGCCGTGCGCTTGACCCGGTGCCTGACCATCAATCGACACTTTGAAACGCACCGGTTTGCCATCCGCACCCGGCCCGAGCACCAGATGCAGGTCGCGGGCATGGAAGCGGTAAACGATGCGGCTGGCCGTTGCACCGGCAGTGGCGCGTTCGGCACCGACGTTCCATTGGCCGCCGAGACTCCAGTCATTCAGGGCCAGATGGGGCGGTGGGGTGTAGGCCGAAACTTTGTCTGGAACAACGCTGAGTTGCGGCACGAAATGTTCTGCACGCTGGTAGCCGATATACGTTTCCGGCGATTGCACTTCGTTCATGTCCGGCGCCTGTTGCACGCCTTTGGCGTCGGCATTGATCAAACCATCGGCGACGGTTTTCGAACCGGCTTCACGCAACAGTTGCTGAATGACGCGTTCCGACTCGGCGTAAGCCCCTTCGCCAAAGTGGTGGTAACGAATCCGTCCCTGAGCGTCAGCAAAGTAATGTGCGGGCCAGTATTCGTTATTGAAGGCGCGCCAGATCTTGTAGTCGTTATCGATGGCCACCGGGTAGTTGATGCCCAGTTCCTTCATGGCTTTGGTGACATTGCCGACATCGCGCTCGAAGGCGAATTCCGGCGCGTGTACGCCGATGACCACCAAGCCTTGATCGCGATACTTTTCAGCCCAGGCTTTGACGTAGGGCAGCGTGCGCAGGCAGTTGATGCAGGAGTAGGTCCAGAAATCCACCAGCACCACTTTGCCCTTCAATGCCTGAGCGTCCAAGGGCGGCGAGTTGAGCCATTGCACTGCGCCATCGAGCGGCGGCAACCGGCCTTCGACCGGCAAGGTTGCCGGGGCCTTTGCGGCCATTTTCATCGCGCCACCGGTGGCCATCATGCTGCCGTTGGCCGCGTCATCTTGCGCCGGAATCTGCGCCATCATCGTGCCGTTCGGGCTTGCAGGTTTGCCCGACAGTTTGCCGACCAAAGCCTGTTCCAATCCGCCAGTGGATGCCGTTGAAAGCCGCGCGAGAATTCCGGTATCCAGCCCCAGCGCAATCGCCGCCACGCCGGCCAGCATCAGCGCGCCCAGGCCTCGACGGATCCACTCACCGGTGCCGATCGAGCGCTTCATCAGCGCAAACACCTTAGCGCCCAGCAGGAGAGCGGCCGCCAGCGAGGTGGCGGCCCCCGCCGCGTAGGCGAGCAACAACAGCGTGGTGGCGATGCTTGCCCCTTGCAGCGCGGCGCCGGTCAGAATCAGCCCCAGAATGGGGCCTGCGCAGGGTGCCCAGAGCAGCCCCGTGGCAACGCCGATCAGAAACGAAGCGCCGGGACGCGGGCGATTGTCCTGGCCGGCAGCCTCTGACAGACGACTGCCGGCCGAAACCAGCGGACGGGTCAGACGTTCGGCCACTCGCGGCAGCAGCAACGTCAGCCCGAACAGTGCAACGAACAGCAACGCGAGCCAGCGACCGTACTGATTGACTTGCACCACCCAACCGCCGCCCACCGCCGCCAACGAGGCGACGAGCGCAAAGGTGACCGCCATCCCCGCCAGCAGCGGCAAGCCACTCTTGATAAACGGCTGCCCGGTGCGAGCGAAGACAAAAGGCAGAACCGGCAGGATGCAAGGGCTGACGATCGTCAGCACACCACCGAGATAAGCGAGAACCAAGAGCCACATAGTGTCGTCCTGTTTGAAGTGAAGAGCGCAAACGTGCCATGGCTCAGGCCGCCACAGCGTTGAAGGTCATCGCCAGGCCATTCATGCAGTAACGCAGCCCGGTGGGTTGCGGCCCGTCATCGAAAACATGTCCCAAATGACCGCCACAGCGTCGACAGTGAACCTCTTCGCGAGCCATCCCGAAGGAGCGGTCCTGGCGCGTGGCCACGGCCTGTTCAAGCGGTGCCCAGAAACTGGGCCAACCGGTGTGGCTGTCGAACTTGGTCGCGGATGAAAACAGCGCCAGATCGCACCCGGCACAGGCAAAGGTGCCCGCGCGATGTTCATTGTTCAGAGGGCTGGAGTAGGCGCGTTCGGTACCTTCTTCACGCAGGATCCGGTACTGCTCGTCAGTCAGGATCGAGTGCCATTCGCTGTCGCTGTGAGTCACTTCAAAGGCTTCATCAGCCTGTGCCTCGCTGATCAGCGGTACGTCAGTCGACAATTTTGGCAATACACCGATTACCAGGGCTGCAAGCCCCAGCCCGCCGCCCGCTACGAGAATCTGCCGCCGTGAAAACATGGCCGTCTCCAAAATTTCAGGTACCTGTCTTGGAACACAGCCTAGGCTTGGGTTGATCGCCAAATCCTCACGGGAAGTTAACGAATTCGTGATAACTCGCCTTGAGGAAAACCCGCACAATGCGCTCATTGCGCCGAAGGATTGAGCTCCATGGAACAAACCAAACGCATCCTGGTGGTCGAGGATGACCAACACATCGCCGACCTGATCTGCCTGCATCTGCGCGATGAGCAATACGACGTTGTACACAGCGCCGACGGCGATGAGGGCATGCGCCTGCTGGAGCGAGGGCACTGGGATGCGCTGGTCCTCGACCTTATGCTGCCGGGCGTTGACGGTCTGGAAATCTGCCGCCGCGCCCGGGCCATGGCGCGCTACACACCGATCATCATCACCAGCGCCCGCTCCAGCGAACTGCACCGCATTCTTGGCCTGGAACTGGGCGCCGACGACTACCTCGCCAAACCGTTTTCGATGCTGGAGCTGGTCGCGCGGGTCAAAGCCCTGCTGCGCCGGGTCGATGCCATGGCGCGCAACCTGAAAATGGATGCCGGTCGCCTGAGCCTCGACGGCCTGAGCATCGACCCGATCACCCGCGAAGTCACCCTCGATGCTCAGCGAATGGACCTCACGCCACGGGAGTTCGATTTGCTGTATTTCTTCGCCCGGCAACCGGGCAAAGTGTTTTCGCGCATGGACCTGCTCAACGCCGTGTGGGGTTACAGCCACGAAGGTTACGAACACACCGTCAACACCCACATCAATCGCCTGCGGGCGAAGATCGAAAAAGACCCGGCGCAACCCTCGCGCATCCTCACCGTGTGGGGCCGCGGCTATAAATTCGGTATCGAGCAGCCATGAAACTGACCCTGACGCAGCGCCTCTCGCTGGTATTCGCCGTGTTGTTGCTGGTGTGCGGTGGTACATCGGCATGGCTGCAAGTGCGTTCCAGCCAGATGCATGAGCTGGAGGTGGTGCAAGGGCTGTCGCGGGATCTGGCGCGACACATCGCCCATGACACGGTACTGATGGACAGCAACGGTTTGATGCCTGGCGCCGTGCGGGAACTGTTCAGCCAACTGATGCTGGTCAACCCGAGTGTCGAGGTGTATCTGCTCGATACCCAGGGACGCATTGTCGGTAACGCGGCGCCCGAGGGCCGGATGCGGCGAGACAACGTCGACCTCGCGCCGATCCGCCAACTGCTCAACGGCCAGCCACTGCCAATCCTCGGCGATGACCCGCGCAGCGTCGATGGGCGCAAGGTCTTCAGCGCCGCGCCATTGCAGGTCAATGGTAAAGCCGCCGGCTATCTGTACGTGGTGTTGCTCAGCGAAGAACACGACCGTTACGCCGAACGCGGCGCCACCAGCGCCGCGCTGAACACGGCGTTGCTGTCCATCGCCGTGGTCGCGTTGCTGTGCCTGATTGCCGGTCTCACCGCGTTCAACCTGATCACCCGGCCACTGCGACGGTTGACCGATACCGTCAGCCGCTTCGACATCGACGGTGCGCCGCCCCCCTTGCCCGCCACGTCGACACCGGTGGACAAAAGCACTGATGCGGATGAGATCGCCATACTCGATGCCACCTTCCGGCACATGCAAAACCGTCTCGGTGAGCAGTGGCGTTCATTGACTCGTCAGGATCAGGAGCGCCGCGAACTGGTGGCCAATATTTCCCACGACCTGCGCACGCCATTGGCCTCGCTGCATGGTTATCTGGAAACCCTGTCGCTCAAGGACACCACGCTGTCCCCCGAAGATCGGCGGCGTTACCTGGGCATCGCCCTCGATCAAAGCCGCAAGGTCGGCGGGCTGGCGCAATCGCTGCTGGAACTGGTGCGCCTGGAACACGGTTTTGTGCAGCCGGTGCTGGAGCGCTTTTCCCTGATCGATCTGGTGCAGGACATCTTCCAGAAATTCGAACTCAGCGCCGAAGCGCGGCAGGTCGAACTCAAGGCCGGTTTCGTACCGAACCTGCCCACCGTCTGGGCTGACCTGGGACTGATCGAACGGGTGCTGACCAATCTGGTGGACAACGCTTTGCGCCATACCCCTCAGGGTGGCGAGATCGAACTCGACCTGAAGTTCCAGGGCTCAGGCGTCGACGTGACCGTGAGCGACACCGGCCCCGGCATCGCGCCCGAACTGCGCGAAGGTTTGTTCCTGCGCCCGTTCAATATCGGCGGCTCACGACGCGACGGTGGCTTGGGACTGCGCATCGTGCACCGCATCCTGCAACTGCATGGCCGCCAGATTCAGTTGGTGGACGTCACCGGACGCGGTGCGACGTTCCACTTTTCCTTGCCGGTCGATCAGCAAACCGCCGAGCAATGGCTGGCGCAGTCGATGAATCGTAACCACGCGGACAAATAGTTGAGACCATCGGCCCGTTGCTCCGTGACAACGCCGCCCTGCTCCCCTAAATTAGGCGGCCTGAAAAAGACCTCGCGCTTTCTCATCTCAACTCAAGTTAAAAAGTAGTGAAATTTCAATGTCCGATTTCAACACCGCTGAATCCGTAGTCACCGAATCGTCCAAAGCGGAATACGAAAACTCCATCAATCTTTCACAACACCTTCCACAAGCCAAAATCATCAGCGAGATGGTGCTGGACGCGTTTCAGTCGAGCCGCGAGAGCGACCAGATCCGCGAGCTGCGCACCGCGATCCGTCAGGCTCACGACAGCTTCGATGACGACAAGGCCTACGAGCTGATGGGCGAACTCAAGCGCCTGAAGGACGCCGAGGCCGCCGACATCGCCGCCCTCGAAGACCTGAGCAGCCAGTTTTCGATCAGCCGCATCCTGTCCAGCTTCAAGGACGATCCGGCGTTTCAGGAAATCGTCTACGGCCTCGCCCTCAAAGTGCTGAACCAGACGCATCAGGCCATCAGCAACCCGAGTGGCGGCAAGAGCAAAGCCGCGCGCGCCAGGAAAGAAGTCGAAATCTTCACCATCAGCAAGGACGGCATCAGTGTGACCCTGCCGCTGCGCACACCGCGCTCGCGCCTGAACGTTGACCGTGAAGCGCTGGAGTTCCTGGGTTTCACCTTCGTCGGTGAAGGTGAAGAAGCCGAACTCGATGGCGAAACCTTCGTCGACAACGCCGGCACCGAACACGCCGTCAACCGCAAGAACATCATCACCGCTCTGCAACAGCAAACCGCGTTCGATGGCTACAGCATCGCCGCGCAGTAATACGGCAACGCTTGCGAAAAAGCCCCGCACTGAGATTCAGGCGGGGCTTTTTGTTGTCCGGCGCGCAGGTTATGCGTCCGAGTGCAACGCGGCAATCATGTCGACCTCAATCGCCGCGTTCTTGGGCAACTGATAGACACCGACCGTGGTGCGTGTATGCCGGCCGGCATCACCGAGCACGTGACTGAACACATCGGATGCACCGTTGGCCACTTCGCTCAGGTCAACAAAGTCCGCCGTTGACTTCACGTACACCGTGACCCGCAACAACGCCTTGATCTTGTCCAGCGACCCTACCGCATCGACGATCAGTGCCAGGCAACGCATCGCACTGATGCTCGCGGCGGCCTGCGCATCCTCGAGCGTCAACTCCAGGCCAACCCGACCGGGGTACTGAATCTTGCCGTTAGTGCGCGGCACCATGCCGCTGATGTACAGCTCATCATGATGACGGATCAGCGGCGCGTAATTGCCGCCGGCAGTGTTCTCGCCGTAGATGTCGTAGTTGAGCGCTTGTGCCAGGCCAATGAAGCGTTCGTCGCAGGTCATCCTCTCGGTCATTTCGCCCAGCCTTTTGATTGATGCGTGAATAACAGTCGAGACCTGCGCATGGCATGGCGCTATCACTGTCATGGTTGGATCCAAATCTAGGGGTTTTGGACTCCAGTCGCAACCCTCACTCTCTCCCGGAAGTAATGGGTTGGGTGAGGGGACCTTACGACGAGCAACAAAAAACCCCGCACATCTCTCGATGGCGGGGTTTCTTGTACAACCTGTAAACCTTACGGCGCGTACGTCAGCAACAGCTCGCTCGGCACCTTGAAGTCCAGGGACATCATGACGCTCAACGCGGTGATGGTGAAGATCGAGAACACAAACAGCTTGCGTGCCCAGACCGTGTCATCCACCGCTTTGTAGCCGGTCCAGGCCATGTACAACCAGTACATGCCCATGGCCGCGGCAACGGCGAGGTAGCTCATGCCGGCATAGCCGCTGAAGGTCAGCATCAAGGTCGCCACGAGGAACGCCAGGATGTAGAGCAGGATGTGCTTCTTGGCCACTTGAATCCCGCGTTTGACCGGCAACACCGGAATCGATGCGGCCAGGTAATCGTTGAAGCGGAAGATCGCGATGGCGTAGGAATGCGGCATCTGCCACAGGCTGAACATCACCAGCAGCGTCAGTGCGGCCATGTCGAAGCTGTTGGTCACAGCAACATAGCCAATCACCGGCGGCATCGCGCCCGACAGACTGCCCACCAGCGTGCCGTGAACCGACTTGCGCTTGAGGTACAGGCTGTAGAAGCCGACGTAGATCACGAAGCCGATGACCGCGAACAAAGCGGCCAACGGGTTGGCCACCTTGTACAACAATGCAACGCCGAGAACACCCAGGATGGTCGCGTAGACAAGGGCCAGTTTCAGGGAGATCAAGCCCTGGACCAGCACCCGGTTCTTGGTGCGTTCCATCTTCAGGTCGATGTCGCGGTCGATGCAGTTGTTGAACACGCAACCGGAGGCGACAACCAGGGAAGTGCCGATCATGGCGGCCAGAAACACCGCCAGATCTACATGCCCTTTCGAGGCCAGGAAGAACCCGCCTGCCACAGAAAGCACGTTACCGAAAATGATCCCCGGTTTGGTGATTTGGATAAAGTGCTTGAGCGACATCGGGTCTTACCTCACTTCGCCATCATGTAGGTGTGGATGCTGAACATGATCCACAGCGACAGGCCAACCAGCAGCACGATCACGATCGCGGCGAACACGAAGGCAATCACGTTGTTACGTTGCGCAGCCGAACGATCCAGGTGCAGGAAGTACACGAGGTGGACAACCACTTGAATCACGGCGAAAGCCAGAACGATCATCAGCGTGATCGACTTCGGCAGCGACGGGTACATCACCAGCGCAAACGGAATCGCCGTCAGGATCACCGACAGGATAAAGCCGATTGCGTAGGACTTGACGCTGCCGTGGCTGTCGTCGTGGCTGTCATGGGAGTGTGCGTTAGCCATTACAGGGTCCCCATCAGGTAAACAACGGTGAATACGCAGATCCACACCACGTCCAGGAAGTGCCAGAACAGGCTCAGGCAGCTCAGACGGGTCTTGTTGGTCGCCGTCAGGCCGTGCTTGTTGACCTGGTACATCATGATGCCCATCCAGATCAGACCCGCGGAAACGTGCAGACCGTGAGTACCGACCAGGGTGAAGAACGCGGACAGGAAGCCCGAACGGCTAGGACCGAAGCCCTCGGAGATCAGCAGGTGGAACTCGTTGATCTCCATGGCGATAAAGCCAGCGCCGAGCAGGAAGGTCATGAACAGCCAACCCAGAACCTGCTGCTTTTTACCTTTGTACAACGCCAGCATGGCGAAGCCGTAGGTGATCGAACTGAACAAAAGCAGAGCGGTTTCGCCCAGCACGTAGGGCAGCTCGAAGATGTCGTGGCCGGCTGGGCCACCTGCAACGTTGTTTACCAGTACCGCGTACACCGCGAAGATCGACGCAAACAGAATGCAGTCGGTCATCAGGTAGAGCCAGAAACCGTATACGGTCATCTCGCCCGAATCGTGGTGATGGTCATCGTGCCCATGGTCACCATGGGCGTGTCCAGCATTGGTCACTAAATTCGACATGGTTTAAGCCTGTTCCAACGAGGTTTCAACACGGGTGGCGGAAGCCGGGATTTTCCCTGCCGCAACCAGACGCTTGTGCTGCTCGGCTTCGATGCGCTCGATCGTTTCAACCGGAACCATATAGCCCTGGTCGTCACGCGCAGCGTGGATCACGAAGTACACGACAGTGCCGACCAGACTTGCGATCGCCAGCCACCAGATGTGCCAGATCATCGCGAAACCGAACACGGTCAGCAGTGCGCCCATCACCACGCCAGTGGCGGTGTTGTTCGGCATGTGGATCGGTTCGTACTTGGCCGGAGCCTGGTACGCGGTACCGTTTTCCTTGGCTTCGGTGAACGGGTCGATGCAGTCAGCCTTAGGCAGCACAGCGAAGTTGTAGAACGGCGGTGGCGACGAGGTCGACCATTCCAGCGTGTGGCCATTCCACGGGTCACCGTGATCGCACACGTTCTCTGGCTTGTTACGGTCACGCACACTGACGTACAGCTGGATCAGTTGACAGGCGATACCGACAGCGATCATCACCGCGCCGAACATGGCAACGTACAGGTACGGCACCCACTCAGGGTTGGTGGTGGCGTTCAGACGACGGGTCATGCCCATGAAGCCCAGTGCGTAGAGCGGCATGAACGCGACGAAGAAGCCCGAGATCCAGAACCAGAACGCTGCTTTACCCCAGCCTTCGTGCAGCTTGAAGCCGAACGCTTTCGGGAAGTAGAAGCCGAAACCGGCGATGTAACCGAATACCGCACCGCCGATGATCACGTTGTGGAAGTGCGCGATCACGAACAGGCTGTTGTGCAGAACGAAGTCAGCACCCGGGATGGCCAGCAGTACGCCGGTCATGCCGCCGATGGCGAAGGTCACCATGAAGCCCAGAGTCCACAGAACCTGGCTGGTGAAGCGCAGACGGCCCTGGTAGATGGTAAACAGCCAGTTGAATAGCTTCACACCCGTCGGGATGGAAATCAGCATCGTCGCCAGACCGAAGAAGGCGTTGACGCTCGCACCCGAACCCATGGTGAAGAAGTGGTGCAGCCAAACCATGAAGCCCAGTACCGAGATCGCGCCCGAGGCGTAGATCATCGAGTGGTGGCCGAACAGTTTCTTGCCGGTGAACGCCGAGATCACTTCCGAGAAGATGCCGAATGCCGGCAGGATCAGGATGTATACCTCAGGGTGGCCCCACGCCCAGAACAGGTTGACGTACATCATTGGATTGCCACCAAGTTCATTGGTGAAAATGTGGAAATCCATGTAACGGTCAAGTGTCAGCAGTGCCAGGGTAGCGGTCAGGATCGGGAACGAAGCCACGATCAGAACGTTTGCCCAGGTGCAGGTCCAGGTGAAGATCGGCATGTCCATCAGTTTCATGCCAGGGGTACGCATTTTCAGCACGGTGGCCAGGAAGTTGACCCCCGTTAGCGTCGTACCCAACCCGGATAACTGTAGCGCCCAGATGTAGTAGTCCATCCCCACGCCAGGACTGTATTGCAAGCCCGACAGCGGCGGATAGGCAACCCAACCGGTCTTGGCGAATTCGCCGACGCCCAGGGACAGGTTGATCAACACAACGCCCGATACCAGCAGCCAGAAGCTCAGGGAGTTCAGGAACGGGAAGGCAACGTCACGCGCGCCGATCTGCAGCGGCACTGCAAGGTTCATCAGGCCGGTGAAGAATGGCATCGCCATGAAGATGATCATGATCACACCGTGAGCGGTGAAGATCTGGTCATAGTGTTCAGGCGGCAGGTAGCCAGGCGAACCCTCGGTGGCCATGGCCAACTGGGTACGCATCATGATCGCGTCGGCAAAGCCGCGCAGCAGCATGACCATGGCAACGACGATGTACATCACGCCGATTTTTTTGTGGTCGACCGACGTCAGCCACTCGGTCCACAAGTACGTCCACTTCTTGAAGTAGGTGATTGCAGCGAACAGCGCCAGACCACCGAGGGCGATCATGGCGATGGTCACCATCACGATCGGCTCGTGGAATGGGACTGCTTCCCAACTTAATTTACCAAACATCGTTTACTCCTCTGCCCCGGCAGCTGAATGCGAACTCGAGTCAATATCCGTGGCCGCCACTTCTTTCTCTTTCTTCTCGTGCTTCAGCGGCTTGCCCGGCTTCATACCTTCGTACTTGTCGACGATGATCTGGAACTGGTTAGGCGTGACCGACGAGTAGAGCTCGACAGGGTTGTTCTGGCTCGGTTTGGCAAGGGCTGCGTATTCAGCTTGATCAAGCTGTTTAGGTGACTTCTTGACTTCGCTTACCCAGGCGTCGAAATCTTCCTGAGTCGTCGAGATGGCTTTGAACTTCATGCCGGTGAAACCCGCGCCGCTGTAGTTGGCGGAGATACCGTCCATTTCAGCGTTGCGGTCAGCGATCAGGTGCAGCTTGGTCTGCATGCCCGCCATCGCGTAGATCTGGCCGCCCAGACCCGGGATGAAGAACGAGTTCATCACAGCGTCGGAGGTGATCTTGAAGTTGATGGGCGTGTGCGCCGGGAACACGATCTTGTTGACCGTGGCAATGCCTTGTTCCGGGTAGATGAACAGCCACTTCCAGTCCAGCGCGACCACTTCGATGGTCACAGGCTTGACGTCGGATTCAATCGGACGATACGGGTCCAATTCGTGGGTCGAAATGTAGGTGATGTAACCCAGGGCAATAATGATCAGCACCGGGATGGTCCAGACCGCCACTTCGATTTTGGTCGAGTGCGACCACTTCGGGGTGTAGACGGCGTTCTTGTTGGACGCGCGGTACTTCCAGGCAAACAGGAAGGTCATGACGATAACCGGCACCACGACCAACAGCATCAGCAAGGTCGCGGTGATGATCAGGTTGCGCTGTTCCAGGCCGATCTGGCCCGTTGGATTGAGCAAGGTCATGTTGCAGCCTCCCAGCAACAACGTGCCGAGCAGCGGCACTAGGCCTAGTAATCTGGGGTACCTGTTTTTACTCATCTCACGACCTCTAAAGCAGCTTGCGCAATGCAGTTGGGTTTTGATCGCCAACACTTCACCCTGCCAAGGGTTGGCATTTTCTTTGGATTGAATAAGGGCCGCCCGTCGCGCGTCAGACGCTCGACAAATCCCGGAGCAGCGTTAAGTTCTTATTCGAATTCGTGGTCAAAGGCCTTGTTACAGACCAATTCCATTTGGTGCGGAAAGTTGGAAGGCACCGACACCTGGGTGTCTCGCCAGCCATCCGGCCTGCTCGACACCCGACTTCCTGCTCAGTTCCTTAATAAAGGCTGAACAGTGCCGGAAATTCATTGCGGGCGATTGTAGATAGGTAGCGCCCTATACACCATGTCTTATCCCGAAATAATTTTTATCCGTTCGAGCAACAATCCATCGCCATTTTTGCAAAAGTGCCGCATGTTATCGAAATCGATTCTCAACAAAAACACCAAAAATAGTAGGTGTATCCGCGTCAGCTCAGACAGCTCTGAAGGCTTTTTCCGAAGACCAGAACTGCGCAAAGCCTGATATTCAAAGGCTTTTGGCCATATCCCGACGCTTGTTAAAAATGCCTGATCTGGCACTCGCGTTCAAAACACGAAAAACGCCGAAACAGACCAATCCTTTTTTGTAACAGCACACCAATCCGTGTCTGTGAAACCGCTGGCGACGCCGCTCGTGTGACAACATGTCGCACACCTGTCGCACACCTGTCGCACGCTCCATTGCCGTTCGTCACGGTGATCTGACAAACACTCTGAAATGCAAAACGCCCCGATTTGCTGATCCGCAAATCGGGGCGCTTTCTGTATCGGCCAAAGCGTTGAAAAGTTGACTCAGCGCAGTGCTTTCCGGTTACGCGAGGTCAGCAGTGGCACCAGAATCACCACCAGCACGAACGCCACCAGCGCCCATTGCGCCAGCGACAGACCGAGGATCGGCGGGTACGGCGTCGAGCAGAAACCGTCGACCTGGAAGCCCAGCGGGAAGATCTTCGCCAGCGGCAGGTCATCGACAATCGGCTGCAGCACATCGATGCCGCAGCTCACCGCCGGATAGAACTGCGTGTAAACGTGATGCCCGGCCACACCTGCGCCAGCAATCGCGCAAATCACCACCAGCACTTCAAACACCGTGATGCTGCGCCGGGTGCGCATGCCTGCGCCAATGAACGCGAACAGCGCAATCAGCAACAACGCATAACGCTGCAAGATGCACAGCGGGCATGGCGCCTCGCCCAGTACGATCTGCATGTACAGCGCCCCACCGATCAGCGCCAGGCAGATGATGCCCAGCAGCACCAGAAAGCGCCGCTCACGTCCCAATCGAATCGTTTCCTCGCTCATCGCGTTTCCCTTGTATGTCCATGGTTCAGCTGGCTGGCGGCTGCGCGTGCAGTTGCGCCATCAGGCTGATGTTGTCTTCGATATGCCAATTGGCCGCGATGCGACCGTTGTCGATCTGATAGATATCGGTTGCCCGGAAGTCTACACGCTGGCCCTGCCCTTTGAGAGCCTTGAACGTGCCGCTGAAGTGCCCGCGAAAGTGCAGATGCACCACCACGCGATCACCGGCGACGATCATTTGCTCAATGTCGCAACGCAGGTCCGGCACCGCTGTGCGAAAGAACTTCGACGCCAGCAATGGCCCGGTCGGCCCTTGCACCCGACCTTCAGGCGGAGTCTTGTCGACAAACTGCGGCGACAAGGCGGCGATGGCCAATGCCTCCTCACCCGAATTCCAGAAACTGCCATAACGCCGCGCTGCCAGTTCCATGGCCTCAACCTGTGCCTTGGGCAGGCTCTGATCGACGATCAGGGTCTGCGGTGTGATCAAGGCCGATTCGGCACAAGCAAATGGGCTGGCCAACAGGCTCAGCGCAGCGAGGCTGAAACGAGGGGAGAAGATGATGTGCGACATGGGAGCGATCCTGATCAGGTAAACGAACGAGCGCCTATCATCAGCATCGGGGAATAAACGATAAACCGGTTAAGAAACGATTAACCTTTAAACACTTTTTAAGAATCGAGACCGTAGTGATGCCATCGCGGGCAAGCCCGCGATGCAAACGACTCGGTCCGAAGGATTATTCCAAAGCGGACGCCGGGCCAAAGAACTCATACCGGCTCTGCTTCTCCGGCACGCCCAGCGCTTTGAGATGGCGCTTGATCGCCGCCATGAAACCTTTCGGCCCCAAGAAATAAGCATCGACATCACGCTGCGCCGGCAGCCATTCGCCGAGCAATTGCTGGTTCAACATCCCGACGTTGTCCGCCGCCGGGCTCACACCGTCATCTTCGGCGTAGCAATAGAAACGCTTGAGTTGCGGATGACGCTCAGCCAAACCATCGATCCAGTCGCGGAACGCATGGACGCCGCCGTTGCGTGCGCAGTGGATAAAGTGCACCGGGCGCTTGGTCTGCAGCGCCGCTTCAAGCATCGCCAGGGTCGGCGTGATCCCGACGCCACCGCTGATCAGTACCAGCGGTTTGTCGCTGGCCGTCAGGGTGAACTCACCCGATGGCGGAAACAGCAGAATGCTCGCCCCCACCTGTAATTGATCGTGCAAATGATTGGACGCACGGCCACCCGGCTCGCGCTTGACGCTGATGCGGTACTGGCCTTTGTTCGCCAACGCCGACAGCGAGTAGTTGCGACGGATTTCTTCGCCATCGAGGATCAGCTTCATGCCGATGTACTGACCCGGTTCGGCCGCGAGAATCGGGCCTTTGTCCGCAGGTTCAAAGTAGAACGAAATGATTTCCGCGCTCTCCTCGACCTTGGCCGCCACAATGAACTCGCGCGCGCCGCGCCAGCCGCCGACGGCGTGTTCTTTCTGATCATAGATGGCGGTTTCGGCGCCGATCAGAATGTCGGCCAGTTGCCCATAGGCCGCGCCCCAGGCACTCATCACCTCAGGCGTAGCGATCTCTTCGCCGAGCACTTCAGAGATGGCGCGCAGCAGGCATGTACCGACGATCGGGTAATGTTCCGGCAGAATCTGCAGGGCGACGTGTTTGTTGATGATCTTCGCCACCAGGTCGCCCAACTGGTCGAGTTGATCGATGTGCCGCGCATACATCAGCACGCCGTTGGCCAGGGCCCGCGGTTGATCGCCGCTGGCCTGGTGGGCCTGGTTGAACAACGGACGCACTTGCGGGTATTCAGAGAGCATCATGCGATAGAAGTGGGTGATCAGCGCTTCACCGCCGCTTTCCAGCAGAGGCACGGTGGATTTGACGATGGCACGATCCTGGACGCTAAGCATAAGGGTGACTCCTGCGTTTTCTTGAAAGTTACCTTAGGCTTATCAGCTTCCGTGCCAACTTTATTTCCTATAAAAAACAATCACTTAAAATTTAAGTAGTCATATCGACACCAAGCTATTTATAGTCAACACGACTACATCTTGTCTCTTTGACTACAAAACCATGTCCGCCAAATCCCTGCTCACCGCCCTGCTGCCTCTGGTCTCCGACCTCTCCCGTGAACTGCCCGAGGGCGAGCGTTACCGACGCCTGCTCGAAGCCATGCGCGCCCTGCTGCCCTGTGACGCTGCCGCACTACTGCGCCTGGACGGCGAAGCGCTGGTGCCGCTGGCGGTGGACGGCTTGAGCACCGACACCCTCGGCCGACGTTTCAAAGTCAGCGAGCATCCGCGCTTCGGAGTGTTGCTGGCAGGCAAAGGGCCGACCCGATTCGCTGCTGACAGTGACTTGCCCGATCCTTACGACGGCTTGGTCGAGGGCCTGGACGATCATCTCCAAGTCCACGACTGCCTCGGTTGCCCGTTGTTCGTCGATGAAAAGCTTTGGGGCCTGATCACCCTCGACGCCCTGGATCCCGAGCGTTTCGAACCGATCGAACTGGATGCGCTGCAAGCCTTCGCCAGCCTCGCCTCGGCCACGGTCAACGCCGCCGAGCGCATCGAACGTCTGGCGACTCGCGCCGAAGACGAACACCAGCGCGCGGAGGTCTACCGCCAGGCCAGCGGCCAGCAGCACCGCGAAATGATCGGCCAGAGCAAAGCCCTTAAACGGCTGGTAGAAGAAATCAATCTGGTGGGTGGCAGTGATCTGACCGTGTTGATCACCGGCGAAACCGGGGTCGGCAAAGAACTGGTCGCCCAAGCCATTCACGCCGCCTCCCCTCGCGCTGATAAACCGATCATCAGCCTCAACTGCGCCGCCCTGCCCGACACGCTGGTGGAAAGCGAGTTGTTCGGCCATGTACGCGGCGCGTTTACCGGCGCCACCAGTGACCGGCGCGGCAAATTCGAGCTGGCCAATGACGGCACGCTGTTTCTCGACGAGGTCGGCGAGTTGTCGCTAACGGTGCAGGCCAAGTTGCTACGGGTTCTGCAGAGCGGCCAATTGCAGCGCCTGGGCTCGGACAAGGAGCATCAGGTCGATGTGCGCTTGATCGCCGCGACCAACCGCGACCTGGCCGAAGAAGTGCGCAGCGGCCGTTATCGCGCCGACTTCTACCACCGCCTGAGCGTGTACCCGCTGCGGGTGCCGGCGTTGCGTGATCGCGGGCGTGACGTGCTGCTGCTCAGCGGATTCTTCCTCGAACAGAACCGTTCGCGCATGGGCCTCAACAGCCTGCGGCTCAACAGCGACGCCCAAGAGGCCCTGCTCGCCTACACTTGGCCGGGTAACGTGCGAGAGCTTGAACACCTGATCGGTCGCAGTGCCCTCAAAGCGCTGGGCAACAGCAAAGTAAGGCCGAAAATACTCAGCCTGAGTGCCGCGGACCTGGATTTACCGCATGAGGTTGTGGATAACTCACCTTTGCCTGCGGCCGCTGTTGTGACGCCTGTTTCGCTCATCAGCGGGGACTTGCGCGCGGCGACCGAGGCGTATCAGCGCCAGTTGATCAGTGCGGCGCTGGCGCGCAATCAGGATAACTGGGCAAGTGCGGCGCGCGAGTTAGGGTTGGATCGGGCAAATCTGGGGCGGATGGCCAAGCGCCTCGGCATGAAAAACTGAAAAGCTGAGAAGCCCCCTCACCTGACAACTGACCTAAAGCCCATCCTTTAAACGCCGATAACCCGGCATCGATCGTTTTTGGCGATTCCACCTTCGCCCATCACCTTTTTCCACAGAAGGTTTTTATGTCCTCCAACAAAGCCCGCGCAGATTCACTTTCGCTTCTGCTGTTTACCTTGCGCAGCGGCAAGCTGATGGCGATCAACCTGCTGAAAGTCAGTGAAATCATCCCCTGCCCGCCGCTGACCAAGCTGCCGGAGTCGCACCCGCACGTCAAAGGCATCGCCACCCTGCGCGGCGCCTCGCTGTCGGTGATCGACCTGAGCCGCGCCATCGGCGAGCGACCGCTGGAAGACCCGAACGGCGGCTGCCTGATCGTCACTGACGTCAGCCGCTCGAAACAAGGCCTGCATGTACAGGCCGTGAGCAAAATCATCCATTGCCTGACCACCGACATCAAACCGCCGCCGTTCGGCTCCGGCGGTGTGCGCGCCTACATTACCGGCGTGACCTCGGTCGAAGGCACGCTGGTGCAAGTGCTGGACATCGAAAAAGTTATCCACAGCATCGCCCCGGCGCAGATTGAAATGGCCCCCACCGACCTGACCATGGAAGACGCCGAAGTCCTCGGCAACGCAAGGATTCTGGTGGTCGACGACAGCCAGGTAGCGCTGCAGCAATCGGTGCATACCCTGCGTAACCTCGGCCTGCAATGCCACACCGCCCGCAGCGCCAAGGAAGCCATCGACTGCCTGCTCGACCTGCAGGGCACGGCGCGGCAGATCAACCTGATCGTCTCGGACATCGAAATGTCCGAGATGGACGGCTACGCCTTCACCCGGACCCTGCGCGAGACCCCGGACTTCGCTCACCTCTACGTGCTGCTGCACACCTCGCTCGACAGCGCGATGAACAGCGAAAAAGCCCGTCTGGCCGGGGCCAACGCGGTGCTGACCAAGTTCTCCTCGCCGGAGTTGACCCAACGCCTGATCGAAGCGGCCAAACACGTTGCCGCCAGCGGACACTGAGCCTTGGGCCAGACGCACTGCTTGCTGATGCGCCGCGATCTGCGCGCGGAGGCGCCACCAATTGTCTGGCCGCAGGGTATCGAGGTCAGCCTTTATAACGCCGAACTGGCCCCGACCGTGCACCACCTGATGCAACTGGGCTATCGCGACGGTGGCGGCCGGGTGCCAGCGCTGGAGCAATGGCAGCAACGGTTTGAAACCGATCCCGAATACGATCCGACCCTGTGTTTTATTGCCCACGATACCGAGGGCGTCGTCGGTGTAGCGCAATGCTGGACCAGTGCCTACATCAAGAATCTGGTGGTACATCCGCGTGCTCGAGGCCGAGGTCTCGGTCGGGCGTTGCTGCTCAATGCATTCAAGGTGTTTCAGCAACGACGCGAGGGGTTCGTCGATTTGAAGGTGCTGGAAGATAACGTTCGGGCGCAGCGGTTGTATGAGAGTGCCGGGATGTATGTGGTTCGCCGGGAAATCGTCCCGCACTGATCCACTGCTTCCCCGCGACGACGTCGGCACAGACAACGTCTCACACTCAGGCATACTCCAACCTTGGCCATAACAAGGATGCCCACCATGAAGACCCTCACCTTAAGCCTGCTCTGCCTCACCGCGCTCACCTCCCTGGCCCACGCCTCCAGCCCCGAAGCCTGGGCGGCCTACGACAAAAGCGTACTCGCCAGTTGCACCAAGGCCAGTGGCCTGAAAAACGTCAAACCGGTTGGCAACCCCGCGCAATTCGATCGCCGAGTCGGTTACACCGCCGTTCTGCTGCAAGGTCAATACCCGCAAAAACACATGAAGGGCCAGCAAGGTACAGAGCTGTGCCTGTTCAACAAAAAGTCAAAAAGCGCCTTCGTCACCGAATGGGACTCGATCCGCCCCACCGCCAAAGCGCAGTAAATGGCGCACAACTTGCTTCGACAGGAGCCTGCACGGCGACTTTACGTCGCCGTTTCACACCCTGATTGAAGATTGATCGTTCAATGAATACGACGTTTTCCTGCGTAGGTTGCGGCAAATGCTGCACTGACCACCATGTCCCCCTGACCCTCTCCGAGGCCCGCATGTGGGCAGCGGATGGCGGCCAGGTGATCGTGCTGGTCGAAGCATTCCTCGGCAACGGCCTGGGCTTACCGGCGCAGCAGCGCGAGCACGCCGAACGGCGGTCGGTGGTGGTGCGCAGCGGTATGGCCGATGCCCACGTAGCCATCACCTTTGCCGCATACAACGTCGGCCCCTGCCGGAATCTTGACGAAGACAAGCGCTGTCGGATTTATGAACGTCGCCCCCTGGTGTGCCGGATTTATCCAGCGGAAATCAACCCGCATATTCCGCTCAATCCTGCCGCCAAGGATTGCCCGCCGGAGTCTTGGGAACAGGGCCCGGCGCTGATCGTCGGCGGTGAACTGGTTGATCAGCAATTGGTGGAGCTGATACAGCGTTCACGTCAGGCGGATCGCGATGACATCCAGATCAAAGAGGCGATTTGCGCCAGGCTCGGCATTCGCACCACGGCGCTCAAGGGCGATGGCTTTACCGCGTATTTGCCGAATATGGCGGCGTTTGCCACCGTGATAGACCAAGTGAGCGCGCAACCGCCGAACGAAGCCCTGAGTGAATGGCTGTTTCATGTGTCCGGGGATGACATTGCCGGGCAAGTGCTGGCGGCCGGAGGGCAGGTGGTGACTGAGCCGGCGCAGACGTATGCGTTCATCTCGCTACGGGCGGCATGATCCAGCATTTTCGCTGAGGCTGATGACCTGACCGTGATCGAACATCACAGCCAGGCCTGAGAGGGGAATGAAACTCAGCGCTTGCCCATCGAACGACGGGTGCCCGGCGGCGCCATGCCCGGGGTCTTGGTGTGGCCATTCTTGGCGCCGTTCTTGTACCACGGCTGGTTCGAACCTTTGGCGCCCGCCAACTCGCCCGGTTTGAACGGGAATTTGAAAGCCGGGATCTCGGTTTTGGTTTCGTTGGCGTCGGCCAGGTCAGCCGGGACATCGCTCACGGCGTCGCCAACCGGCGGTAGGGTCGGGGAAGTCATAAAAGCTCCGCAAAGCAAAAAATCGGGCCCGATCAGTGAGCCACAAAGGCGCGCAGTATACCTGTGCGCCGTGGGTCAGCACCTGAAGATTTGCGGCGCACGCCGAACGGTTTACAGGTAAGTGATGGTCACAATGCCTTTGTCGGCCGAGGTCTTCAGCGACTCATAGGTCATGGCAAACGGCAACGTCTCATGGCTGCACGCGTTGCGGTAGGTATCGACATCGAAGCGCATGCCGGGCTTGAGCTCGACCTGGCGCGATTCACTGAAAGCCAATGTTCCCGCTCGCCCGACTTCACAGCCGGAATCGACGATTTGACCGGTGAAACGGATCTCCCCGGCAGTGCCTTGAGGGGCAGCAGAGACCGTGAGCGCAAGCAAAACCAACACACTCGAAATGGCGGTTCTGGGTTTCATGACAGGACACTCCCGTAGAGACCCACGCCGTTAATGCTTGGGCTATATAACGTGTATCCGCTGGCGAGAGCGGATCTTTAAGCGCGCAGCGGCGGGTCGGCTCTCAGCGCTGTCTTCAATAGACCGGAAGATCAATACACCAGGGCCCGCCGATATTTGCTGTTGCTGTAACAGTCATTTATGAAAATCACGCTGTTTCCAGGCGCAAAGCGACCTTATCTTTGCCCGCACCAAACAGCACTTGCCAAGCAAGAAGGTTTTCAGAATGTCCAACAGTATGGGTATTGCCAGCGCTTTCGTTTTGTCCTCATTGATCCTGTCGCCGATGGCGATGGCTGAAGAATCCCAAGCGTTCGTGGCGCAAAAAATTGCACGAGCCCAAGCGTACGATCAGCACCAGGCTGAAATGGTGGCCAAGGCCAAAGACGCCACGCAAGCCCCACAGGCCGCTGCCGGCGCGGCTCAATCGCCAGAGAAAGACAGCTGATTAGCGCCCTGTTCCGCTTCCCTCGACGCGGTTGTTTGGCTCTTCCCGTTCAACCGTCGTCATTGCAGGCCGCTGCCTTTCAGCGGCCTTTTTTCGTTGTGGGCTGAAAGCCGTTTGGTGCGTCTTCCCCAATAAGAAACGTTGAGCACCTCGATACATTGAAGTGCCAATCGACCCCAAGGAGCTCCCCTGTACGTGCGTTACCCAGTCCGTTTTACTCCGTTGTTCATTGCAGTTGCCGCAACGATGGCATCCTCCGCCCACGCCGATGAGCCGGCCAAAGAAGGTTTCGTCGAGGGCTCGAACCTCAACCTCAACGCCCGCAATTACTACATCAATCGCAATCGTCTCCAGCGCACAGACGACAACATCGAGTGGGGCCAGGGCTTTCTCGGCATCTTTCAGTCCGGCTATACCGAAGGCACGGTCGGCTTTGGCGTTGATGCACACGCCATGCTCGGGCTGAAACTCGACGGCGGTGGCGGTACGGATGGCTCCAGCATCCTGCCGATCAGTGATGGCCACGGCAAAGCGCCGGGCGCATTCTCGACGGCCGGCGGCACCTTGAAAATGCGCGCGTTCGATACCGAGCTGAAGGCCGGCGATCTGTTTCTCACCAACCCGGTGATTGCTGGTGGTGACAGCCGTATGCTGCCGCAGACGTTCCGAGGCGTCAGCCTGACCAACCACAGCTTCGACGGCTGGTTGATCGAAGGCGGTCAGGCCAGTTTCACCAAGCCTTACAACCAGAGCGGCCACACACGCATCGGCACCTCCTATGGCGCCCTGGCCGATGGCGATGACAGCCGTCACCTGAACTGGGCGGGCGTGGCCTGGAGCGGTGTCGAGGGCCTGACCAGCAGCCTTTACGCCTCCGAACTCAAAGACATCTGGAACCAGTACTACTACGACCTCGACTACACCTGGCAATTGAACGATGTGATCAGCCTCAATCCGGGCCTGCACGTCTATCACACCCAAGACACGGGCGATGCGCTGCTGGGCAACATCGACAACAACACCTACAGCTTGCACGTCACGGTCGGTGTCGGCGGCCACAGCGTCACCGCCGCGTATCAGCGGGTCAACGGCAACACGCCGTTCGATTACATCAGTCAGGGCGACAGCGTTTACCTGGACAACTCGCAGCAATACTCGGACTTCAACGGCCCGAACGAACGCTCGTGGAAGCTCAAATACGCCTATGACTTCGCGGGTGTCGGTGTGCCGGGCCTGAATTGGGCGGTGTCCTACTCGCGCGGAACGCTTGATCTGAGCAAAGTGGACCCGGACAGTCAGGGTTACTCCAACTGGTACAGCGCCGAAGGGCGAAACGCCAAGCACTGGGAACGTGACATCGATCTGAAGTACGTGGTGCAAAGCGGTCAGGCCAAAGATCTGGCCGTGCGTCTGCAATGGGCAACCCACCGTGGCAGCAACGGTTACGGCGCGATTGATACAGACACTGATGAATACCGCGTAATCTTCGACTACCCGATCAACGTCTTCTAGGATCGGCGCTACGCTCAAAGGACCTCTCAACCGAAAGCGCATCATGATCGCGAGCCTTACCCCACCTGTTGCGGGCAAGACCGGACGCCCCGAGCTGCTGCTGATCTGCGGCAGTTCGCTGACCGTGTTCGCGATTTTGTGCATCGTCACTTTTCTACTGATCCGTGAGCACGCCAACGCTCAGGAAACGGCCACCCGCAGTGCCACGACCATAGCCCAGTTGATCGACGCCGACGTGCTGCGTACCGTCGAGCTGTACGACCTGACGCTGCAAGGTCTGATTGCCGCTGCACAGCGCGACGACTTGCAAGCGGTCTCGCCGCAAATCCGCCATCTGGCGCTGTTCGACCGCTCGACCACTGCACGCTTCAAGGGCGACATTCTGTTGCTCGACAAACACGGCGATGTGATCGCCGACTCTTCAAGAGTCGAACCTAAACCCGGCAATTTCGCCGACCGTGATTACTTCCTGGCCCATGCGTTCAACCGCGACGTCGGCATGTTTATCAGCCGTCCGTTCAAGACCCGTTGTGATTGCGATGAGGCCAACCAATGGCGGATCAGCTTCAGTCGGCGGGTGTCCTCGGACACTGGTGAGTTCATCGGCGTGGCTGTGGCGTCGATGAAACTCGATTACTTCGAGCAGTTGTTCAACAGCCTGAATATCGGCAACGACAGCACACTCAACATCATCAATAACGATGGCGTGTTGCTGGCGCAGAAACCTTACCTGCAAAGCGACTCTATCGGCAAAAGCTTCGGCAACCGGCCCAACGTGCTGCGCATACTGCGCGACAGGGACGGCAGTGGGAGTTTCAGCAGCACATCGAGCATGGATCAACAGCAGCGGCTCTACACCTATTCGCGGGTCGGCAATTTGCCCCTGGTGGTCATCGTTGCGCTGTCCGGCGATGAAGTCTTCGCCACTTGGCGGCGTACGGCGATGCTGATCAGCGGCGCCACGGGGGTGTTGTGTCTGGGGTTGTTGTGGCTGACCTGGCTGCTCGCCCGCGAACTGCGCCTGCGCCAACGGGCCGAACGGGATCTGGCGCAACTGGCTGCCACGGACGCACTGACCGGTCTGGCCAATCGGCGGATGCTCGATCAATCGCTGCGCCACGAGTGGTTCCGCGCCCAGCGTGCGGGCAAACCATTGTCGGTAATGATGATCGATGCCGATCACTTCAAGGCCTTTAACGACCGGCATGGGCACCAGGCGGGTGACCAGGCATTACGCGAGCTAGCCAAAGTCATCACGGCGAACGTGCGGCGGCCGGCAGACTTGGTGGCGCGTTATGGCGGCGAGGAGTTTTCGGTGATTCTTGCCGAGACCGACAGTCATGGCGCGCAGCAGATTGCCGAACATATTCGTGAGGCGGTGGAACAATTGCCGCTGGTCGACGGGGCGCAGGTGCCGATGACGGTGAGTATCGGTATCAGCACCTGGACGGCAGCGAGCGAGATGACGCTGGAGCAGTTGCTGTTTGCGGCGGACAAGGCGTTGTATCAGGCCAAGGAAGGTGGACGCAACCGAGTGCTGGCGGGCTGAGTTCTGTTTCAAACAATAAAAAAAGGCCACCCAAAGGTGGCCTTCAAAAAACTAGAGAGGTTTTTTACTTACACCGCCGCAACAGGGCGCATGTAAGAGATGGGTGCGGTGCTGGCGTCTTCGAACGTCACCACTTCCCAAGCATCTGTCTGCTCAATCAACTTGCGCAGCAACTGGTTGTTCAGTGCATGACCGGACTTGAAGCCTTTGAACTCACCAATCAGGCTATTGCCCAGCAGGTACAGATCGCCAATGGCATCGAGGATCTTGTGCTTCACGAATTCGTCTTCATAGCGAAGGCCGTCTTCGTTCAGTACGCCATCGGCATCGACCACGATTGCGTTTTCAACGCTGCCGCCGAGTGCGAGGTTGTGCTTGCGCAGGTACTCGATGTCACTCATGAAACCAAAGGTACGGGCGCGGCTGACTTCTTTTACGAACGAAGTGCTGGAAAAATCCACGCTTGCACTTTGGGTGCGGTCCCGGAAAACCGGGTGATCGAAATCGATCTCGAAGCTCACCTTGAACCCTTCGAAAGGAACGAAAGTGGCGCGCTTGTCGCCGTCTTCCACTGTCACTTCACGCAGGATGCGGATGAATTTCTTGGCGGCGTCCTGTTCTTCCAGGCCAGCCGATTGAATCAGGAATACGAAGGGTCCAGCGCTGCCATCCATGATCGGGACTTCGGACGCGGAGAGCTCGACGTAGGCGTTATCGATGCCCAGGCCAGCCATGGCCGAGAGCAAGTGCTCTACCGTGTCCACTTTGACGTCGCCGTTTATCAGCGTCGTCGACATAGTGGTTTCACCGACGTTTTCCGCGCGGGCAGGAATCTGCACCACAGGGTCGAGGTCAGCGCGACAAAACACAATGCCAGTGTCGACAGGCGCAGGCTTGAGGGTCAGGTAGACCTTCTCCCCGGAATGCAGGCCTACACCTGTGGCACGGATAATATTTTTCAGTGTGCGTTGTTTAATCATGGCTTGGGCCGCTTCAGCGCAAATTGCGAACTGGTATCAACAAAGGCTGGCGATGATAGCAGACCGAACCTTTGCTGAACACCAATCACCTTCATAGGCCTGATACATTCCATCAATCGGCCTGACGACGCAGGAATGCCGGGATATCCAGGTAGTCCAGGTCATCTTGCGGATTCATCTTCGCGGCAGCCGCAGCACCGGCCTGAGCCTGGTTGCGCATGACGGTCGGACGGTCCAGATCACGGTAGTTCACCGCTGGCGCTTCCTGACGGGCCGGAGCCGGTTGCTGCACCTGAGAAGCCGCCATCGAGGTGTGAACGGTATTGTCGATAACCTTCACAGGCTTCTCGATCTTCGCGCCCAGACCGGTGGCAACCACGGTGACGTGCAGTTCGTCGCGCATGTCCGGATCGATAACGGTACCGACCTTGACCATGGCGTGCTCGGAAGCGAAGGCTTCGATGATGCTACCCACGTCGGAGTACTCACCCAGAGACAGGTCAGGACCGGCGGTGATGTTCACCAGAATGCCGCGTGCGCCTTGCAGGTTCACGTCTTCCAGCAGCGGGTTGCGAATGGCCGCTTCAGTGGCTTCACGTGCACGGTTCGGACCGCTGGCGCAGCCAGTGCCCATCATCGCCATGCCCATTTCGCTCATCACGGTACGCACGTCGGCAAAGTCGACGTTGATCATGCCCGGACGCTTGATGATGTCGGAAATACCGCGAACGGCACCGGCCAGTACATCGTCAGCCTTGGCAAAAGCCGACAGGAGGCTTGCGTCTTTACCGAGGATGGTCAGCAGCTTCTCGTTAGGAATGGTGATCAACGAGTCGACGCTTTCGGACAGCATGCGGATGCCTTCGTCGGCGATCTGCATACGCTTGCGGCCTTCGAACGGGAACGGACGCGTTACGACAGCAACGGTCAGGATGCCCATTTCCTTGGCCACTTCGGCAATGATCGGCGCAGCACCGGTACCAGTACCACCGCCCATGCCCGTGGTGATGAACACCATGTTGGTGCCGGCCAGCACTTCAGCAATGCGCTCGCGGTCTTCCAGAGCAGCCTGACGGCCGACTTCCGGATTCGCGCCGGCGCCCAGGCCTTTGGTGACACCTGTGCCCAGTTGCAGGATGGTACGCGCGCCGATGTTTTTCAGCGCTTGAGCATCAGTGTTGGCGCAGATGAATTCGACGCCTTCGATGTTGCTCTTGACCATGTGATTGACAGCGTTGCCGCCGCCACCGCCAACACCGATAACTTTAATTACCGGGCTTGCGGGGATGTTGTCTACGAGTTCGAACATTTTCCCTCTCCTTACGTTCTCTAGTTTTTTCGCCTACTGCATTTTGTTGCGGTGTTGCGGTAAAGCTTTAGAAGTTGCCTTGAACCCACTTCTTCAATCGATCGAGCAACGGCGCCTGTGGCTCCTCGCTGCTGTAGCTGTCGCGGCTGCCGATGCCGGAGAACGAAACCCCGTCGGACTGCTTTTGCAGGCCGTACATCAACAAGCCAACGCCCGTGGAATAAATCGGATTGCGCACCACGTCATCCAGACCTTTGACGCCATGCGGCACGCCCAGACGAACCGGCATGTGGAAGATTTCTTCGGCCAGTTCGGTGGCGCCTTCCATCTTCGAAGTACCGCCGGTCAGGACGATGCCGGCCGGGATCAGGTCCTCATAGCCGCTGCGACGCAGCTCGGCCTGGATCAGGGTGAACAGTTCGTCGTAACGCGGCTCGACCACTTCGGCCAGGGCCTGACGCGACAGCTCGCGTGGTGGACGGTCGCCGACGCTCGGCACTTTGATGGTTTCGCCGGCACCGGCCAGTTTGGCCAGGGCGCAGGCGTAACGGATCTTGATTTCTTCGGCGTACTGGGTCGGGGTGCGCAACGCCATGGCGATGTCGTTGGTCACCTGGTCACCGGCAATCGGGATCACCGCCGTGTGGCGAATCGCACCTTCGGTAAAGATCGCGATGTCGGTGGTACCGCCGCCGATGTCGACCAGGCACACGCCCAGCTCTTTTTCGTCGTCGGTCAGGACCGAATAGGCCGAAGCCAGTTGTTCGAGAATGATGTCGTCGATTTCCAGGCCACAACGGCGCACGCATTTTTCAATGTTCTGTGCGGCGTTGACGGCGCAGGTGACGACGTGAACCTTGGCTTCCAGACGCACGCCGGACATGCCCAAAGGCTCGCGGACACCTTCCTGGTTATCGATCACGTAATCTTGCGGCAGGGTGTGCAGCACGCGCTGGTCAGCCGGGATCGCCACGGCCTGCGCAGCGTCCAGGACACGCTCAAGGTCAGCAGAGCTCACCTCACGGTCACGAATCGCGACGATGCCGTGGGAGTTCAGGCTGCGGATGTGATTGCCGGCCACGCCTACGAACGCCGAGTGAATGCGGCAGCCCGCCATCAATTGGGCTTCTTCGATCGCACGCTGGATCGATTGCACGGTGGACTCGATGTTCACCACCACGCCTTTTTTCAGGCCGCGGGACGGGTGCGTACCGATACCGACGATTTCCAGCGTGCCGTCGTCCGAGACCTCGCCTACCAGCGCCACCACCTTGGAGGTGCCGATATCCAGACCGACGATCATTTTGCCGCTTTGCACGTTTGCCATGGGTCCTGCCTCTTCTTAATTCTTCGCGACAGCCGGTTGGGCTGTCGTCGGCGCTACAGGTTCCCGCCAGCCAACAGCAAGGCCGTTGGCGTAGCGCAGATCGATGCGCGCAATGTTCGTAATCTGGTCTTTAAGCGTCTTGTCATAGATGGCGATGAAGCGGCGCATCTTTTCCACCAGGTTGCCGCGTCCCAGCAGCAACTCGATGCCGGGGCCTGAACTGCCGGCGCCGGTGGTCAGGAACCAGCTACCGCGCTCACGCAATTCCAGGCGGGCAATCGAGAAGCCCATCGGTCGCAGCATCTGGCTCAGCACCTGGTATTGCTGCATCACTTGCTGTTGGGCCCGTTGAGGACCGAACAGCTGTGGCAAGTGTTCGTAGTTCGCCAGCTCTCTGGGCGTAAACGCCTGGCCCTGGTTGTTGAGCAACGACTCGTCGCCCCAACGGGCCACCGGCAGTTGCTCTTCGAGGCGGATCACCACTTGATCCGGCCACACGCGGCGCACTTCGGCGTGGGCGATCCAGGGCATTTGCTCCAGTTCTTTGCGCATGCCCTCCAGGTCGATGGTGAAGAAGCTCGCCGCCACATACGGAGCGATTCGCTGCTGCACCGCTTGCTGACTGATGTAACTCAGGTCGCCCTGGACAGCGATCTTGCTGATCGGCCGGTCGGCGTAAGGCAGCAGACGCTGGGCGCCTTCGTAAGTACCGAAACCGAGCACTAACAGCAGCACCGGCCAGAACAGACTTCTCAGAAAGCCGAAATTGGCTTTTGGCAGGCGCGCGGACATCGGCTCTTTGGCCACCATTCGGCTGGCACCCCGCGGCACCGGCTTGCGACCGGGTGCGGGTGGCTGATGTCTGAGCTGAGCGCCTTGCATCGTCTTAACCTCGAGCGTCTTCAACACTGGCGGCCAGAATGGCCAGAACCAGTTGCTGGAAATCCAGACCGGCAGCACGGGCTGCCATCGGCACCAGACTGTGATCGGTCATGCCCGGTGCGGTGTTCACTTCCAGAAACCAGAATTGCCCGTCGGCGTCCTGCATCACGTCCGCCCTGCCCCAACCGGCAATACCCAGCGCCTCACAGGCCTTGGCCGTGAGTTCCATGAGTTCCTGTTCCTTGGCGGCATCCAGCCCGCACGGAATGCGGTACTGGGTATCGTTGGCGATGTACTTGGCGTCGTAGTCGTAGAACGTGTGCGGTGTACCCAGGGCGATAGGAGGCAACACCTGGTCACGCAGGGTGGCGATGGTGAACTCCGGACCTTGAATCCATTGCTCAACCAACACTTGCGAATCGTAGGTACTGGCCGCTTTCCATGCGTCGATCAACTCGGACGCAGAACTCACTTTGGCCATCCCGATACTTGAACCTTCATGGGCCGGTTTGACGATCAAAGGCAAGCCCAGTTCCGTCGCAGCAGAAATACAATCGGCTTCGCTGCACAGCACGGCGTGACGCGGCGTCGGAATCCCGAGGCTGTGCCAGACCTGCTTGGTGCGCAGTTTGTCCATTGCCAGTGCCGAGGCCAGAATGCCGCTGCCGGTGTACGGAATGCCGGCGCATTCGAGCAAGCCCTGCATGCTGCCGTCTTCACCGCCACGGCCGTGAAGAATGATGAAGGCACGGTCGATTTTTTCGCTCAGCAGACGCTGCAGAAAGTCTTCGCCGACGTCGATCCCGAACGCGTCCACACCCGCGCTTTGCAGCGCCTCAAGCACGGCATTACCCGATTTCAGCGAAACCTCACGCTCGGCACTCAAGCCACCGAAGAGCACGGCGACGCGGCCGAAGTCTTTCGGCGCAATAGTAGAGAACAGCTTGGCGTAGGCAGCAGTCATTTCAACTTCCCCTCGACCGACGCCGCCACGGCGCCAGCGAACAACTCACTTTTCAACAGTTTGGGTGCAAGACCGCCGATATCGCCGGCGCCCTGGCACAGCAGAATGTCGCCGGCACGCAGCAACGGCTTGACCAGCGGTGCGAGGTCAACACCGCGTTCGATGTAGATCGGGTCGAGCTGACCGCGCTGGCGGATGCTGTTGCACAGCTTGCGGCTGTCAGCGCCCGGGATCGGCTCTTCACCGGCCGGATAGACTTCCATCAGCAGCAGCACGTTGGCGTCGGCCAGTACATTGACGAAATCGTCGTACAGGTCACGGGTGCGGCTGTAGCGGTGCGGCTGATAGACCATCACCAGGCGGCGCTCCGGCCAGCCACCGCGTACGGCTTTAATAACCGCGGCGACTTCGGTCGGGTGGTGACCGTAGTCGTCGACCAGCATCACATTGCCGCCGTCCACGGGCAGTTCGCCGTAGACCTGGAAGCGTCGACCGACACCCTGGAAGCCCGACAGGCCCTGGACGATGGCTTCATCGCTGACGCCTTCGTCGGTGGCGATGCAGATGGTCGCCAGCGAGTTCAGCACGTTGTGATTGCCCGGCATGTTGACCGACACTTCCAGCGGCTCACGGTCTGGACGCAGCACGGTGAAGAAGGTTTGCATGCCTTGCTGGCGCACATTGATCGCGCGCACGTCGGCGTCTTCGCTGAAGCCGTAGGTCACGGTCGGACGTTTGACCTGCGGCAGAATTTCGCGCACCACCGGATCGTCCAGGCACATCACTGCCAAACCGTAGAACGGCAGGTTGTGCAGGAACTCAACGAAGGTTTTCTTCAGTTTGTTGAAGTCACCGTCGTAGGTCGCCATGTGGTCGGCGTCGATGTTGGTGACCACAGCCACCAGCGGTTGCAGGTGCAGGAAGCTGGCATCGCTTTCATCCGCTTCGGCGATCAGGTAACGGCTGGTGCCGAGCTGGGCATTGGTGCCCGCGGCATTCAGACGACCACCGATGACGAACGTCGGGTCCAGGCCACCGGCGGCGAACACCGAAGCGATCAGGCTGGTGGTGGTGGTTTTGCCATGGGTGCCGGCCACGGCGATGCCGTGGCGGTAGCGCATCAGCTCGGCGAGCATTTCGGCACGCGGCACCACCGGGATGCGGCGTTCCAGCGCGGTCGCCACTTCCGGGTTGGAGGTGTTGACGGCGCTCGACACCACCAGCACGTCGGCGGCAGCGGCATTCTCGGCACGGTGGCCGATAAAAATGTGGGCGCCGAACGATTCCAGACGCTCGGTGACCGGCGAAGCTTTCAGGTCGGAACCGGACACTTCATAACCCAGGTTCAACAACACTTCGGCAATGCCGCACATGCCCACGCCGCCGATACCGACGAAGTGGATGCGACGGATGCGGCGCATTTCCGGTTGTGGCATGGCTTTCTGATTCTCAACCATGGGACACCTCCAGACAGGAATCGACCACACTACGGGTGGCATCGGGTTTCGCCAGACGGCGGGCCGCTTGGGCCATTTCTTCAAGTCGTTGCGGTTGCATCAAGACCTCTGTCAGGCGCGCGGCAAGGTCCGCGGCACCAGTCGTTCTTTGCGGCATCAGGAAGGCTGCGCCTTCACGGGCCAAATATTCGGCGTTGCGGGTCTGGTGATCGTCGATCGCGTGGGGCAAAGGCACCAGCATCGAGGGCAGACCGGCGGCAGCCAGCTCACTGATGGTCAACGCGCCTGCGCGGCACACCACCAGGTCGGCCCAGCCATAGGCTTGGGCCATGTCTTTGATGAACGGCTGCACCTGCGCATCCACGCCGGCAGCGCGGTAGCGCTCTGCAGTCACTTCATCGTGGTTTTTGCCGGCCTGATGAAACACTTCCGGGCGCAAATCGGCAGCAACTTGGGCCAGGGCTTCAGGCAGCAATTTATTCAACGGCTCTGCACCAAGGCTTCCGCCCAGGATCAGCAAACGCGCTTTGCGACCCGCCAGAGCAGGTCGCGGTGTTTCGAGGAACAGCTCGCTGCGCACCGGGTTTCCGGTGGTACGGCGGGTGTCCGACAGAGTAAAGGTGTCGGGGAAGGCTTCACACACCCGGGCGGCGAACGGCACCAGCAACCGATTGGCGGTGCCGGCCACGGCGTTTTGTTCGTGAACGATCACCGGCACGCCGGCCAGCTTCGCGGCAAGACCACCGGGGCCAGTCACATAACCACCGAAGCCGACCACGCACACCGGACGCAGCTTGCGAATGATCGCCCGCGCCTGCCAGACCGACTTGAGCAGCATGAACGGCGCCTTGAGCAGCGACAGCTTGCCCTTGCCGCGCAGGCCAGTGGCGTTGATCCGATACAGTTCCAGCCCGGCCGCCGGGACCAGTTCGTTCTCGATCCCGCGTGGCGTGCCGAGCCAGTGCACGGTGTAGCCGCGCGCCTGAAACTCGCGGGCACAGGCCAGCGCCGGGAACACGTGGCCGCCGGTTCCGCCGGCCATGATCAATACGTTAGCGCCCATGATTCGGCTCCTCGGCGAAGTCGCTCTCATGGAATTCCATCTCTTCGCTGCCCAGGTGGGTTCGACTCTCCCACTCGATCCTCAACAACAAACCCAGGCAGGCACAGCAGATCACCAACGAACTGCCGCCATAACTGAGGAACGGCAAGGTCAGGCCCTTGGTTGGCAGCAGGCCGACGTTCACACCGATGTTGATCAGGAACTGACCAATCCACAGGAACGACAGACCGTAAGCCACGTAAGCGGCGAAGTACTGTTTGGCCTTCTCGGCCCACAGACCGATGTACATGCCACGGATACACACGAATACGAACAGCGCCACGGTGCACAGCGAACCCACCGCGCCCAGCTCCTCAGCCAGTACGGAGAACACGAAGTCGGTGTGCGCTTCCGGCAGGTAGAACTGCTTCTGCACGCTGTTGCCCAGGCCAACGCCCAGCCATTCGCCACGACCGAACGCGATCAAGGCTTGCGACAATTGATAACCGGCGCCGAACTGGTCGGCCCACGGGTCGGCGAAGTTGGTCAGACGTGCCATCCGGTACGGCTGCATCTGAATCAGCAAAACCACGGCCCCGACCGCCAGCACCACCATCAGCGAAAAGCGGAACAAGCCGACTCCGCCAAGGAACAGCATGGCCGCGGCCGCGCCCATCATCACGACGGTGGCGCCGAAGTCCGGCTCCATCAGCAACAGCCCCGCCATCGGCAGCAGCACGATGAACGGCTTGAAAAAGCCCATCCAGCTCTCGCGCACTTCTTTCTGGCGCCGCACCAGGTAACCCGCGAGGTAGATCACCACGAACACTTTGGCGATTTCGGATGGCTGAACGTTGAAGAAGCTGAAACCGATCCAGCGCATCGAACCGTTCACTTCCCGGCCGATGCCCGGAATGATCACCATCACCAGTAGACCGAACGCACCGAGCAGCATCAGCCAGCCCAACCGTTGCCAGGTGGCAATTGGAATCATCATGGTGATGATGCAGGCGCCAAGGCCCAGCGCCACATAGATCAGGTGGCGAATCATGTAGTACAGCGCACTGCCCGACTGCGCGGCGGCCACTTCGGTGGACGCCGACGCGATCATGACCAGGCCGAGACCGAGCAGCGCCAGGCACCCGGCGAGCATCGGGAAATCGAGGTCGATCCCGCGCCCGGTGATGATCGGCGACGGATACGGTTTGATGATGTTTCTCAGGCTCATGTCAGTTCCTCCACGGCGCGGACGAACTGGTGACCACGGTCTTCGTAATGCTTGAACATGTCGAAACTGGCGCAGGCTGGCGACAGCAGCACGACATCGCCCGGTTGGGCAGCGGCGCGGCATTGCTCGACGGCCTCAACCAATGACGTTACGCGGATCAGTGGAACGGCGTCGCCGAGGGCGGCGCCGATCCTGTCGCTGTCGCGGCCCATCAGAATCACGGCACGGCAGTGGGCGGCGACCGGATCACGCAGATCGTTGAATTCGGCCCCCTTGCCATCGCCACCGGCGATCAGCACGATCTTGCCGTCGATGTCCGCACCCAAGCCCTCAATGGCCGCCAGCGCGGCGCCAACGTTGGTGGCTTTGGAGTCGTTGTAATAAGCAACGCCGTCCAGATCGCGCACCCACTGGCAGCGGTGTTCGAGGCCGGCGAAGTTGCGCAGCGCTGCGAGCATCGCGTCGAACGGCAGACCGACCGCATGCCCGAGCGCCAGGGCCGCCAGAGCGTTGGACTGGTTGTGTGCGCCGCGAACTTTCAGCTCGCGCACCGGCATCAGGTTCTGGAATTCAAAGGCCAGGTATTTCTCGCCGTCTTCTTCCCGGATACCGAACGCCTTGAAATCCGGTTTGCTCAGACCGAAGGTCCAGCACGGCTGGCCCTCGCCGATCAATGGCCGCGTCAGTGCATCCTGACGGTTGACCACAAATTGCCTGGCACCACGGAAGATCCGGTGCTTGGCCAGGTGATAGGCCGGCAGACCGCTGTAGCGGTCCATGTGGTCTTCGCTGATGTTGAGTACGGTCGCCACTTCGGCGTTGAGCTGGTCGGTGGTTTCCAGCTGGAAACTCGACAGTTCCATCACGTACAGCTCGATGTCGTCGCTGAGCAGGTCCAGCGCGGGGGTGCCGAGGTTGCCGCCTACTGCGACACGTTTGCCGGCCGCCATCGCCATCTCGCCAACCAGGGTGGTGACCGTGCTTTTCGCGTTGGAACCGCTGATGGCCACGATTGGCGCCTGTGCGTTACGCGCGAACAACTCGATGTCGCCGGACAGTTTCACGCCACGGGCGGCAGCGGCTTGCAGGGCCGGGGTCGCCAGCGCCAGGCCGGGGCTCACGTAGAGCTCGTCGGCACGGCACAGGAATTCGACGTCCAGCTCGCCACAACGCACTTCCACGTGCGGATAGTCACGCTTGAGCGTGGCCAGTTCCGGTGGATTGTCCCGCGTATCGGCGACGGCAAACGACGTGCCCCGGCTCGCCAGGAAGCGAACCAGGGACATGCCGCTCTTGCCGAGGCCGACAACGATGCGGAAGTGGTCAGAAGCGATCAGAGACACTCGTTCTACCTCAGCTTCAGGGTGGCAAGGCCGATCAGCACGAGAATCACGGTGATGATCCAGAAACGGACGATCACGCGTGGCTCGGGCCAGCCTTTGAGTTCAAAGTGGTGGTGTATCGGTGCCATGCGGAATACACGGCGACCGGTCAGCTTGAAGGACGCCACCTGAATGACGACTGACAGGGTTTCCATCACGAACACGCCGCCCATGATGAACAGGACGATTTCCTGACGGACGATCACCGCGATGGTGCCCAGGGCTGCGCCCAGCGCCAGTGCGCCGACGTCACCCATGAACACTTGCGCCGGATAGGTGTTGAACCAGAGGAAGCCCAGACCGGCACCGATCAGCGCACCGCAGAACACGATCAGTTCCCCGGCGCCGGGCACATAAGGGATCAGCAGGTATTCGGCGAATTTCACGTTACCCGACAGGTAGCAGAAAATACCGAGGCCGCCGCCGACCATCACGGTTGGCATGATCGCCAGACCGTCGAGGCCGTCAGTCAGGTTGACCGCGTTGCTCGAACCGACGATCACAAAGTAGGTCAGCACGATGAAACCGGCGCCCAGCGGGATGCTGTAATCCTTGAGCATCGGCAGGATCAGCGTAGTTTCCACCGGCGTGGAAGCGGTCATATAAAGGAAGATCGCTGCGCCCAGGCCGAACACCGACTGCCAGAAATACTTCCAGCGGCTCGGCAGGCCACGGGAGTTTTTCTCGATGACTTTGCGGTAGTCGTCGACCCAGCCGATGGCGCCGAACAACAGGGTCACCAGCAGCACGGTCCAGACATAACGGTTGCTCAGGTCAGCCCACAGCAGGGTGCTGACGCCAATCGAGGACAGAATCAAGGCGCCGCCCATGGTCGGTGTGCCCGACTTGGACAGGTGCGATTGCGGGCCGTCGTTACGAACGGATTGACCGATCTGACGGTTCTGCAAAGTGCGGATCATCCACGGGCCATAGCACAGCGACAAAACCAGCGCGGTCAGCACACCGAGAATCCCGCGCAGGGTCAGGTACTGGAAGACCGCGAAGCCTTTGTAGAACTGTTGCAGATACTCCGCTAGCAGCAGCAGCATTAATGTTTCTCCAGACTGGACCCGCACAGAGCCGCCACGATGTTTTCCATCGCTGCACTGCGCGAACCCTTGATCAAAATGGTGGTGTTTGTGTCCTGCTCGGCGTCGAGGGCCTGGATCAGTTCGGCTTGCGTGCCGAAGTGATGCGCCTGTTCACCGAAAGCGGTTACGGCGTGGACCATGTTCGGCCCAACGGCATAAAGCGCGCAAACCTTGCCCCGGGCGTACTCGCCCACGTCGCGGTGCCCCTGCTCCGCCCAATCGCCCAACTCGCCGATGTCTCCGAGCACCAGGACGGTGCGGCCGGAAAAGCCGGCGAGTATATCAACGGCCGCGCACATTGAGGTGGGGTTTGCGTTGTAAGTGTCATCGATCACGCGCATGCCGTTCTTCGCCAGTTGCGCAACGGTGCGACCCTTGACCGGTTGCACCGCGCCAAGCCCGGTGGCGATGCCGAAGAGCGACACACCCAAGGCGTGTGCGGCGGCGGCGGCGGCCATGGCATTGGCGACGTTATGCGTGCCGAGCAGGTTCAGTTGAACGTACTCGACACCTTCAGGCGTGTGCAGATTGAAGGCCGGGCAGCCACGCGCATCGGTGCTCAAGTCGCTGGCATAGAAGTCAGCCTGCGAATTGCTGAGGGCGAAGGTCAGCACTTTGCGCCCGGCAGCGCGGGTCTTCCAGATACCGAAGGCCTTGTCGTCGAGATTGAGCACGGCAACGCCATCCGCTGCCAGACCGTCGATGATCTCGCCTTTGGCTTCGACGATTTTTTCCGGCCCGCCGAATTCGCCGACGTGAGCGGTGCCCGCATTGTTCAAGATCGCCACATGGGGCTTGGTCAGCCCAACGGTGTAAGCAATTTCACCCAGACGCGAAGCGCCCAGTTCGATCACGGCCGACGTGTGTTCCGGTGCCAGTTCGAGCAGGGTCAGTGGCGCGCCGAGGTCGTTGTTCAGGTTGCCACGGGTGGCCAATACCGGACCGCGAGTACGCAGGATGCTCGCGAGCATTTCCTTGACGGTGGTTTTGCCGCTGGAGCCAGTGATGGCAGCGACTGGCTGAGTGAAGGCGGCACGGTTCAAGGCACCCAACTGGCCCAAGGCCTGGCGGGTGTCTTTGACCAGCAGTTGCGCCAGCGTGCTGTCGGCGACTTCACGCTCGACCAGCGCGGCAACGGCGCCTTTGGCGGCGACGTCGTTCAAATAGTCATGACCATCGAAACGCGGGCCGGTCAGGGCAATAAACAGTTGGCCGGGCTGGATCGCGCGGCTGTCGATGCTGACGCCGTCGAAGCTGGCATCGGCGCTGATCAGGCGTGCGTCGAGCGCGTTGGTCAATTCGCTGAGCGTAAGGGCCTTAAGCATGGGCCACCTCCCACGCGGTCAGGGCGTGATCGGCCTCGACCAGATCAGAGAAGGCATGGCGCTCGCCGTTGATTTCCTGATAGTCCTCGTGACCTTTACCCGCCAGCACGATCACGTCATCCGCCGAAGCGCCGGCGATCAGTTGGGCAATTGCCTGACCACGGCCGGCAACGAACGTGACTTTATCCACAGCGGTGAAACCGGCGCGGATGTCATCGAAAATCACTGCCGGGTCTTCGGTGCGCGGGTTGTCGTCAGTGACCAGCACTTGATCGGCCAGACGCTCGACCACTTCGGCCATCAGCGGACGCTTGCCGCGATCGCGATCACCGCCGCAGCCGAACAGGCACAGCAACCGACCTTTGACGTGGGGGCGCAATGCCGTCAGCACTTTTTCCAGGGCATCCGGCGTATGGGCGTAATCGACCACCACCAACGGTTGCGTGCCACCGCCCAGACGCTGCATGCGACCGGCCGGGCCTTCGAGTTTTGGCAGTACTTTAAGAATTTCGTCCAGTGCGTAATCCAGCCCCAGCAAGGCACCGACCGCGGCCAGTATATTGCTCAGGTTGAAACGCCCCAACAACGTGCTGCGCAAATGATGTTCACCTTGCGGCGTCACCAGGGTGGCGAGCACGCCGTGGTCATCGAACTGGGCTTCGCGGCAATACAGATAGGCACTGCTGTCGAGCAGGCTGTAGGTAATCAGACGCGAATCGCGTTTTTCGGCCGCCAGTTGCCGGCCGAAATCATCGTCGAGATTGACCACACGGCACTTCAGATCGCTCCAGGCGAACAGCTTGGCCTTGGCCTCGGCGTAAGCCTGCATCGTGCCGTGGTAGTCCAGATGGTCGCGGGACAAATTGGTCATCACCGCCACGTCAAATGCCAATGCGGTCACCCGCCCCTGATCCAGACCGTGGGACGACACCTCCATGGCGACAGCTTTGGCGCCGGCCTTTTTCAGGTCGCCCAAAGTCGCTTGCACGGCAATTGGATTGGGCGTGGTGTGCAGGCCGCTTTGCAGTGCGCCATAGAAGCCGGAACCCAGCGTGCCGACGATGCCGCAATGCTGTCCGAGCAGATCCAGCGCTTGCGCCACCAATTGGGTCACGCTGGTTTTGCCGTTAGTGCCGGTCACACCGATCAGCTTCAGATGGTGGCTTGGCTCACCGTAAAAGCGCCCGGCGATGTCCGACAACTGTGCGGCCAGACCCTTGACCGGGATCAGCGGAACATCAGTGATCGGCAGCACCGTGGCGCCTTCCACCTCATAAGCCACCGCTGCAGCGCCGCGTGCGAGCGCATCGGCAATGTGCGCACGGCCATCGAACTTGCCGCCAGGCACCGCGAGGAACAGATCACCCGCGCGCACGTTGCGGCTATCCAGCGCCAGTTCACGGATCAACAGATCGTGGCCGGCGTGAGGGAATATCTTGTTCAGACTCAGAGACATCAGCCGCGCCCTCCATTGGCTTTCAGCGGAATAACCGGGGTGGCGTTGGCCTGTTGTGTCGTCGGCAGGTTGTCCGGGGTTACGTTCATCAGACGCAGGGTGCCGGACATCACACGGCTGAACACCGGCGCCGATACCAGGCCACCGAAGTAACCGGCCTTGGACGGCTCATCGATCACCACAACGATTGCGTAACGCGGGTCGCTCATCGGGCCGAAACCGGCGAACAGCGAGCGGTAGGAATTTTCGGCGTAGCCCTTGGTGCCCGTCGATGTCTTGCGCGCCGTCCCCGACTTGCCAGCCACGTGATACGCCGGCACCTTCGCACGGAACACGCCACGAGGCGCCTCGATCACTTGCTGCAGCATGCCTTGCATGGTTTTCGCGACGGCTTCAGGCAGCACTTGCGTGGTTTGCGGCGGCTTGTCGGTTTTGATCAGCGTCAGCGGCGCCAGACGACCGTTGTTGCCCAGCGCCGAAAAGGCGTGGACCAACTGGATCGCGGTCACGGAAATACCGTAGCCGTAGGACAGTGTCGCAGTTTCGGCCTTGCGCCATTCACGGTAGTTAGGCAGGTTGCCAACGCGCTCCCCCGGGAAACCGAGGCCGGTGTCCTGGCCCAGGCCGACTTTCTGCGCGAGACGGTAAATGGTTTCACCACCAATATCGAAGGCGACCTTACTCATGCCGACGTTACTGGAATTGATCAGAATGCCGGTCATGTCCAGCACCGGGCCTTCGCTTCGGGAGACGTCCTTGATGGTGTATTTACCAATCTGCAAGGTTCCCGGATACACCTCGACGGTGTCGGTCGGTTTCCACCGGCCGGACTCGATCGCAGCACTCATCGAGATCGCTTTCATGGTCGAACCGGGCTCGAACACGTCAATCATCGCGCGGTTACGCATCATCGCCGGCTGCAGGTTGCGGCGGTTGTTCGGGTTGTAGGTCGGCTGGTTGACCATGGCAAGGATCTCGCCGGTCTTCACATCCATGATCACCAGGCTGCCGGCCTTGGCGCCGTTCTCGATGATCGCGTTACGCAGTTCGCGGTTAGCCAGATATTGCAGACGCAGGTCAATGGACAACGCCAAGGGCTTACCGGCCTTGGCGTTTTTGGTGACCTGGACATCCTTGATCAGCCGCCCGCGCCGATCCTTGATGACCTGTCGTTTGCCCGGCACCCCGGCCAGCCATTCGTCATAAGCCAGTTCGATACCCTCACGACCGTGGTCATCGATGTCGGTGAATCCGACCATGTGCGCCGTCACTTCACCGGCCGGATAGAAACGCCGGAATTCTTCGATGCCATAGACGCCCGGCACTTTAAGGTCGAGCACAGCCTGACCCTGCTCGGGAGTCAGCCCGCGCACCAGATAAATGAATTCTTTGTTGGCCTGGGCTTCCAGGCGCTCGGTCAGTGCTTTCGGATCCTGCCCCAGCGCTGTCGCCAATGCAGGCCACTTCTCTTTGGCCGATTGCATTTCCTTGGGGTTGGCCCACAGGGTGGTCACCGGGGTACTGACCGCCAAAGGTTCGCCGTTGCGGTCGGTGATCAAACCACGGTGTGCAGGAATCGGAATGTGACGAAGACTGCGGGCATCGCCCTGACCTTTGAGGAAGTCACGGTCAACTACTTGCAGGTCGATAATGCGCCAGCAGATCGCTGCGACCATCACGCCGAGGAGCGCCAGCATCAGGCGGAAGCGCCACGGAAAGAGTGCGCCTTCAAGCTTCATCATGGCGCCACCATCTGCACGTCAGCCGCGCCCGGGATGTGCATTTTCAGTTGTTCAGTGGCCAGCACTTCGATCCGGCTGTGTGCGGTCCAGGTGCTTTGCTCGAGAATCAGACGACCCCATTCGGCTTGCGCCTTGTCGCGCACGCTCAGCTCGCTATAAAGGTTGTTGAGCAACTGACGGTTCCAGTGCGCGCTGTAAGACACGCCGATGGCCGACACGAGCACGCCGACAAACAGCAGCAGCATGAAAAAGCTGCCGCCAGGCAGTGGCTTGGCGAAAAGCTTGCTCACCGCAACTTCTCCGCGACACGCATGACGGCGCTACGGGAACGAGGGTTGGCTTTGAGTTCGGCGTCGGAGGCCGTCTGCGCTTTGCCATGGATTTTGATTTTCGGTTCGAACGCAACGTGGCGAACCGGCAGGTTGCGCGGCAGGTTGTCGGCTTCGCCTTTCACCAGTTTGCGCATGAACAGCTTGACGATACGGTCTTCGAGCGAATGAAAACTGATCACGACCAGACGGCCGCCCACTTCCAGAGCTTGCAGTGCCGCTTCGAGGCCAGCTTCCAGGTCACCCAATTCGTTGTTGACGTGAATGCGCAAACCCTGGAATGCACGGGTAGCCGGGTTCTTGCCCTTCTCCCATGCCGGGTTGGCGACTTTCAACACTTCGGCCAGATCAGCGGTGCGCTCGAACGGTTTGATATCGCGACGCTCGGCGACGGCACGGGCCATGCGCCCGGAGAAACGCTCTTCGCCGTACTCCTTGAACACTCGGGCGATTTCTTCAACCGGTGCGGTATTGACGAACTCGGCGGCGCTGATGCCTCGGGACGGATCCATGCGCATGTCCAGCGGGCCGTCATTGAGAAAGCTGAAGCCGCGTTCTGCGTCGTCGAGTTGCGGCGACGACACGCCCAGATCGAGCAGAATACCGCTGACCTTGCCGTCCAGCCCCCGTTCGGCGACGACTGAACCGAGCTCGGCAAAGCTGCGCTGCACAACGACAAAGCGGCCGTCTTCGGCCGCTAGCGCTTGCCCGGTGGCAATCGCTTGGGGATCCTTGTCGAACCCGATGAGTCGACCGTCCCGCCCGAGCTGACTGAGGACCAACCGACTGTGCCCGCCGCGCCCGAACGTGCCGTCCAGATAGCAGCCATCAGGACGTACGGCGAGAGCCTCGACGGCTTCGTCAAGCAGTACGGTGATGTGGTTAAAGCCGCTATCAATAGTCACAGGATCAAATCACGCAGTTCATCAGGCATCGCGCCCGGTTGTTGAATGGCAGCAAGGTCGGCGGCAGATACCGCGTTCCATGCATCCTCGTCCCACAATTGGAACTTGTTCAGTTGGCCTACCAGCATTGCGCGCTTATCCAATTTGGCGTATTCGCGCAGACGCGGCGGAACCAGAAAACGACCACTGCCATCGAGCTCGAGGTCGACGGCATTACCAATCAATAAACGCTGCAGGCGACGGTTCTCTTCGCGAAGCGAAGGGAGCGCGCGCAACTTGGTTTCAATGATTTCCCACTCATCGAGCGGGTAAACACACAGACATGGATCAACGGCATCGATCGTGACAATCAACTGGCCGGAACTACGCGATTCGAGCTCGTCACGGTACCGGCTCGGCATAGCGAGACGGCCCTTTGCGTCGAGACTGATAGCGTTAGCTCCGCGAAACACGTCTGCGTTTCTCCAATTTTTATCGTTTTGAGCTCAAAAAACCCACTTCATGCCACTTTCCGCCACTTGCGCACACTATAGGAATGCGCCCACCACACCGTCAAGGCGCGGATTAAAGGAAAACCCTTACAGAACGGAGATTTAGGAGCATAAAAGGAGGTGCAACGAGAATCTGGCGACTACTTTTGACCCATAACTTGATGCCGCACTGAAAGCTGCGATCGAAAGTTAAAGTAATTTGTTAAGAGTAAGATTTTTTCGGTATTACAAATGCGCTTCTGCTGTTGATTGAAGCAAGGTGGGAAATGGCTATTACTGCATTTGCCGCTGCCGAACGTTCAGCCAGGGCCTGCTGATAATACACAGCCCTGATGCCATTGATTCAAGCAGGGAAAGAAAAAGGTGGAGAGTCGATCTGTAAGCCGGGTTCTGTCTTGAACAGTCATTCGTCTACGATGGCCATCACTGGACATCTTTAGCAACCTACCCGGTCCCAGCGCGGGCCACGCCTTGGGACCCTATTTGGTCTTGCTCCAAGTGGGGTTTACCTAGCCACGAACTGTTGCCAGACGTGCGGTGCGCTCTTACCGCACCTTTTCACCCTTACCGGTGCCGAAGCACTTAGGCGGTTATTTTCTGTGGCACTTTCCGTAGGCTCACGCCTCCCAGGCATTACCTGGCACTTCGCCCTATGGAGCCCGGACTTTCCTCCCCCCCCTAATTTTCATAGAGGGCAGCGACTGTCCGATCGACTCTCCGCCGCGAAGGTTAACGGCAGAGCGACCGAAGAACAAGCCTTAATAGCCGCAAACCCGCTCTGTGCGATGGGTTACTCACCCTTCTGTTTATCCAGCGCGACTTGATACAACACGTTTTTACGCTCACCAGTGATTTGCGCTGCAAGCGCCGCCGCACGCTTGAGCGGCATCTCTTCGAGCAACAAATCAAGGATGCGCATCGCCTCGCTGCTGACAGCGTCTTCGGACTCCGGCGCGGTCCAGCCTGCCACCAACACCACACACTCGCCGCGCTGCTGATTGCTGTCGGACTCCACAAATGCGCGCAGCTCAGCCAACGGCAAACCTTTAAGGGTTTCGAACGTCTTGGTGATTTCACGGGCCAGCAACGCCTGACGCTCGCCACCGAAAACCGCCTCCATGTCCTGCAAACATTCAAGGATACGGTGCGGCGCCTCATAGAAAATCAACGTGCGCGGCTCTTCCTTGACGGCTTCCAGGCGCGCCTTGCGTCCGACTGACTTGGCCGGCAGAAAACCTTCGAAGATGAACCGGTCAGACGGCAGCCCCGCCGCCGATAGCGCAGCAATGAGCGCACAGGCGCCTGGCACCGGCACCACATTGATCCCGGCGGCCCGTGCCTGACGAACCAAGTGATACCCCGGATCGGAAATCAGCGGTGTTCCTGCATCAGAGATCAACGCCACGTTGTCACCCGCCAGCAAACGGGTAATAAAGCGGCTACCTTCATCTCGTTCGTTATGTTCGTGGCAGGCGGCCAGCGGTGTGGAAATACCAAAGTGCTGCATCAATCGTTGCGAGTGACGCGTGTCTTCCGCCGCGATCAGTGCCACTTCACGGAGAATTTTCAGTGCCCGGGCGCTGATGTCGTCCAGGTTACCGATGGGCGTCGCCACCACATAAAGCGAGCCAGCAGCGGAATTCAAAGGACCTGGAGCAGTCAAAGCGCACACCTCATGATCGGTAAAAGCCGGCATTGTAACGCGTCACGAGGCTCGCGATGCGTTCAGGCATCCTTGGGTTTTGTGCGTAACTGTGCGCCGCGGCAACATTTCCTTCAGCTAAATTGACTGATTCATGCCAGTAACATCGCGCCCCGGCCAGCGCTTGGGTACAATTCCACGCTAATTTGATCGAGTATCAGGAACACTTACATGATCGCTTGCCTGCGGCTGTTCACTGCCCTTTGCCTCGCTGCCTTGTTGGCGGCTTGCGCCAGCTCCCCTTCCTCCAGCCTTGGCGAACTTCCACGGACTCCGGATGCCAGCATCGAGCAAATGCTCGAACAGGCTACCCAAGCTAAAACCCCGGAAAAAGCTGCCCTGTTGCGCCTGAGCGCCGCAGATCTGGCTTATCGCCAGGGCAATGCCGGACAGTCCGCACAGATCCTGCAACAAGTGCCACTGGAGCAACTCAAGCCAGGCCAGCAGATTTTCGCCAGTACCTTGGCAGCGGAACTGGCCATGACGCGCAATCAGCCAAAAGCGGCGCTGACCGCGCTGAGCCATCCGAGCCTGCAACACTTGGGTGAAATGCCGGAAGATCAGCAGATACGCACCGGCACCGTGCACGCCCGCGCCCTGGAAGCCGATGGCCAGACGCTCGCCGCTGCCCGTGAGCGCGTCTTCATCGCCCCGATGCTGCAAGGTGAAGCCGCCAGCAAGAACCACGAAGCCATCTGGAGCCTGATCGCCTCGCTGCCGACCGATCAACTGCAACCCAACACCACCGACGATCTCGGTGGCTGGATGGGCCTGGTACTGGCCGTAAAAACCGCCGGGACCCTGGAACAACAGCAAGCCGCCATCGACACCTGGCGTGCACAAAATCCAAAGCATCCGGCCGCCATCAAGCTGCCATTGCCATTGGCCAAACTCAAGGAGCTGACCAGCCAGCCCCTGAGCAAGATTGCCCTGCTGCTGCCACAAGATGGTCAACTGGCTGCTGTCGGCAAAGCGCTACGCGAAGGCTTCATGGCTGCGCACTATCAGGCTCAACAGGCCGGGCAGAAGCCGCCAGCCATCGAGTTTTACGACAGCACGAAGCTGACCTCGATGGATGAGTTCTATCGCAAGGCTCAAGCCGATGGCGTGCAACTGGTGGTCGGACCGCTGGAAAAACCACTGGTCAAACAACTGAGCACTCGCCCACAACTGCCTATCACCACCCTGGCACTGAACTACAGCGAAGGCGATCAAGGTCCGGCACAGCTGTTTCAGTTTGGTCTGGCGGCTGAAGACGAAGCCCGCGAAGTGTCCCGCCGCGCCCGCGCCGACGGCCTGCACCGCGCTGCGATCATGGTGCCGAAAGGCGAATGGGGCGACCGCGTAATGCGCGCGTTCAGCCAGGACTGGCAAGCCAATGACGGCAGCGTTGTCGCCATCGAGCACATTGATCAACCTGTGCAACTGGCTCAGCAGATCGCTGATATGTTCCGGCTGCGCCAGAGCGAAGCCCGCGCCAAGAGCCTGCAAAATGCTGCCGGCACCAACGTAGCCGCACAACCGTCGCGCAGTCAGGACATCGAATTCATCTTCCTCGCCTCGACACCACAACAGGCACAGCAGATCAAGCCGACCCTGAACTTCCAGTACGCCGGTGACGTTCCGGTCTATGCGACCTCCCATGTGTACAGCGCCAGCGGCGATGTGAACCAGTACAACGACATGAACGGCATTCGCTTCTGCGAAACCCCATGGCTGCTGGAAACCAGCGATCCGCTGCGCCAACAAGTCACCGCACAGTGGCCGCAAGCGGCCGGCAGTCTGGGGCGTCTGTACGCCATGGGCGTTGACGCTTATCGCCTGGCTCCGCGCCTGAGCCAGCTCAAAGCCCTGCCGGACAGCCGCATCGAAGGCCAGTCGGGCAGCCTCGGCATGACCCAGACTCAACGCGTTGTGCGTCAGTTGCCTTGGGCGCAGTTCGTCAATGGTCAGGTCCAACGTCTGCCGGATACCCCGCGCTGATGCCCGACAGGTCACGCTCGCAAAGCGGTAAAGATGCCGAGCGCCAAGCGCTCGAGCATCTACAGAACCAAGGTCTGCGCCTGCTGGCGCAGAACTGGTTATGTAAACGCGGCGAGCTTGATCTGGTCATGCTTGATGGCGATACAGTAGTATTCGTTGAAGTTCGCTACAGAAAAAACACTCAATGGGGTGGAGCGCTCGCTAGTATCGATGGGCGCAAGCAGCAGAAACTGATTTTCGCTGCGCAGTATTTTCTTCAGCGCGAGTCGCGTTGGGCCAACTCCCCCTGCCGCTTCGACGTGGTGGCCATCGACAGCCATCCGAGTCAGCTGAACTGGTTGCAGAATGCTTTCGACAGTTGATCACCTGCACCCGACCCGTTTTTCACCCGACACATTTTGCTCTTTGCTTTGCGGGCTGCACATTCATGTGCCGAACAGCCGCGCTACTTAAGGTCACACAGATGGACATGCAATCCCGAATTCGCCAGCTTTTCCAGGCCAGTATCGACACCAAGCAACAGGCGATGGACGTACTTGCACCGCACATCGAGCAAGCCAGCCAGATCATGGTCAATGCCCTGCTCAACGAAGGCAAAATGCTTTCGTGCGGCAATGGCGGCTCTGCGGGCGACGCCCAGCACTTTTCCTCGGAGCTGCTTAACCGCTTCGAGCGCGAGCGCCCGAGCTTGCCAGCCATAGCCCTGACCACCGACACCTCGACGATCACCTCGATTGCCAACGACTACAGCTACAACGAAGTGTTCTCCAAGCAGATCCGTGCGCTCGGTCAACCAGGCGATGTATTGCTGGCGATTTCGACGAGCGGTAACTCGGCGAACATTATTCAAGCGATTCAGGCCGCACATGATCGCGAAATGATTGTCGTAGCTTTGACCGGACGCGATGGCGGCGGCATGGCGTCGCTGCTGTTGCCCGAGGACGTAGAGATTCGCGTACCGGCCAATGTCACTGCACGCATTCAAGAAGTCCACTTGCTGGCGATCCATTGCCTTTGCGATCTGATCGACAGCCAACTGTTCGGGAGTGAAGAATGACCCCTAATCGCCTTGGCCTTCTGGCCTTGACTCTATGCCTCGGCATCAGCGGCTGCACCTCAGTGGTGAATGCCAGCCGTGAAGCGCCGATTGAAGACGACCGCGGCACCCGCACCTTCGGCAGCAAGATCGACGACTCGCTGATCGAAACCAAAGTGGGCGTGAACGTAGCCAAGGCCGACCCGGCCCTGGATAACGATTCGCACATCGTCGTCACCAGCTTCAACGGCGTCGTGTTGCTGGCCGGCCAGACACCACGCGAAGACCTCAAGGCCAAGGCCGAGCAGGCCGCCGCCAACGTGCAGCGCGTGAAGAAGGTGCACAACGAACTGCAAGTGCTGCAACCCTCCTCCCTGCTGGCCCGTCAGAACGATGCCTGGCTAACCACCAAGATCAAGACCCAGATGCTCACCGACGCCAGCATTCCTGGCTCGCGCATCAAAGTCGTGACCGAGAACGGCATCGTCTACCTGCTGGGCCTGCTGACCAAACAGGAAGCCACTCAGGCCACCAACCTGGTGCAAGGCGTCTCCGGCGTGCAGAAAATCGTGAAACTGTTCGAGTACATCGACTGACACCCGCCCTTGCAGTAACAAAAAAGGCGATCCTTGCGGATCGCCTTTTTTTATTTCACCACTTTCAGACTTGGTCGGCCGCTTGGGCGCGGTGGCTCGCTGTCAGGAGGTGGCAGGTCGTCATCCGGCTCGATATCGCCTTCATCATCCATCGGCGACTCGAGGTCGAACACCATGCCCTGCCCGTTCTCCCGGGCGTAGATGCCCAGGATTGCACTGATTGGCACGTAAAGACTGTGCGGGACACCACCGAAGCGCCCCTCGAAGGTCACCACGTCGTTATCCATGTGCAGATGACGCACAGCACTCGGCGAGATGTTCAGGACAATCTGCCCGTCACTGGCAAAACCCTGCGGTACCTGCACCGCTGGGTATTCGGAATTGACCAGCATGTGCGGGGTGCAATCGTTATCAACAATCCACTCATAGAGCGCGCGGACCAGATAAGGTCGACTGGAGTTCATAGCGGCTCCTTAAGCCTTAGCGCATATCGCGTTCGACGCCAGACAGACTCGCCTGGAAAGCCTCACGCGCAAACTGGCGCTCCATATAATCAAGCAGCGGCTTGGCTGGCCGCGGCAGTTCAATACCCAGAATTGGCAAACGCCAGAGTATTGGCAATAGGCAGCAATCCACCAGACTTTGTTCCTCACTGAGGAAAAACGGTTTGTCGGCAAACAGCGGCGACACGCCTGTCAGGCTTTCGCGCAATTCCTTACGCGCCACAACTCGCGCGGCTTCCTTGGCTTTCGGATCCAGGATCAGATCCACCAGACCACACCAGTCACGCTGAATACGATGAATCAGCAGACGGCTGTTGGCACGCGCCACCGGATAAACCGGCATCAACGGCGGGTGCGGGTAACGCTCATCCAGATATTCCATCACCACGGTCGACTCCCACAACGCCAGGTCACGATCGACCAGCGTCGGCAGACTGCCGTAAGGGTTTACCTCAATCAGTTTAGGCGGCTGGCGACCAGCTTCCACATAAATGATCTCGGCGCTGACACCCTTCTCTGCAAGTACGATACGCACTCGGTGGGAATAGTGGTCGGCGGGGTCGGAGTAACAGGCCAACCGATTGGTCACGCCCATGGCGATCCTCCTCGCTTGTTGAATTTGTCGGAACCGGAAAAACGCGCGCGCCCAGAGGGCGCCTCCCGCAACACCTGGCTGGCCAGACGTTGCGCTATCGGAGACACCCTTGGGCGCGCGCGATTAACAGCAATGCTTGAAGCGTTATCAGTGCACGTCTTTCCAGTATTCACGCTTGAGCAGGTAGGCGAACACAAAGAAGAACGCCAGGTAGAGCAAAACGTAAGTACCGATGCGCTGATGTTGCAGCTTAACCGGGTTAGCCGAGTAAGCCAGGAAGGTTACCAGATTCTTGACCTTCTCATCGAACTGCTCTTCATTCAGAGCACCCGACTTCGGCACGATGGTCAGTTGATCGCACGCTTCATGAGTCAAAGGCGTACCGGTCAACGGATCATATTGCTTCTTGCCGTCTTCGACGATCTGCACCTGTTTGCAGCCCACGACCTGACGACCTTGCAGGCCGACCAGCACGTTAGGCATGCCGACGTTCGGGAAGACCTTGTTGTTCACACCCCATGGACGCGCAGGATCTTCATAGAACGACTTCAGATAACCATAGAGCCAGTCAGTACCCCGAACGCGAGCGACCAGCGTCAGATCCGGTGGCGCAGCGCCGAACCAGGTCTTGGCATCAGCGGGCTGCATGCCGATGCTCATGTGATCGCCAATCTTGGCACCGGTGAAGACCAGCTTCTCCAGCATCACATCGTGCGGGATGCCGAGATCATCGGCGACCCGCTCGTAGCGCTGGAACTTGGCACTGTGGCAACCCATGCAATAGTTGGCGAACGTACGCGCGCCATCTTGCAGGGCTGCTTTATCGGAAACGTCGATGTCGACGCTTTCCAGCTCAGGACCGTGCTCGGCGGCGAACGACAACACAGGCAAAGCAACAAGAATCAGTGCAGCGAATAATTTTTTCATCAGCCAGTCACCCTTTCCGGAACCGGTTTGGTCTTCTCGAGCCGGGTGTAGAACGGCATCAGAATGAAGTAGGCGAAGTACAGGAAGGTGCAGACCTGCGACAACAACGTCAGAGTCGGTGTCGGGGCTTTCACGCCAGTCCAGCCAAGCAGCACAAAACACACACAGAAAACCACAAGCCAGATTTTGCTCAGCCAGCCCTTATAGCGCATCGACTTGACCGGACTTCGGTCAAGCCAAGGCAGTACAAACAGCAAAGCAATCGAAGCCCCCATCGCGATCACGCCCATAAGCTTGTCCGGAATCGCCCGCAAAATTGCGTAGAACGGCGTGAAGTACCAGACCGGAGCAATGTGTTCAGGCGTCTTGAAGGCGTTAGCCACTTCAAAGTTCGGCTTCTCGAGGAAATAACCACCCATTTCCGGGAAAAAGAACACGATCGTGCAGAAGATGAACAGGAACACGACCACGCCGACAATGTCTTTCACGGTGTAGTACGGATGGAACGCAATGCCGTCCAGCGGGATACCGTTTTCGTCTTTATGCTTCTTGATATCAACGCCGTCAGGGTTGTTCGAACCAACTTCGTGCAGTGCCAGAATATGCAGCACCACCAGACCGAGAATCACGATCGGCAGGGCCACAACGTGCAAGGCAAAGAAACGGTTCAGGGTGATCCCGGAGATCAGGTAGTCACCACGAATCCATTGCGTCAGGTCGTTACCGATGACTGGAATCGCGCCGAACAACGAAATGATCACCTGGGCACCCCAGTAGGACATCTGGCCCCATGGCAGCAGATACCCCATGAAGGCTTCAGCCATCAGCGCCAGGTAGATCAGCATGCCGAACACCCAGACCAGCTCACGCGGTTTCTGATACGAGCCGTAGAGCAAGCCTCGGAACATGTGCAGATAGACCACGATGAAGAACGCCGAAGCACCTGTGGAGTGCAGCAAACGCAGGATCGAGCCGTACTCGACGTCACGCATGATGTATTCGACGGAAGCGAACGCTTCTTCTGCCGACGGGGTGTAGCTCATCGTCAGCCAGACACCGGTGACGATCTGGTTAACCAGAACCAGCAGCGCCAGGGAGCCGAAAAAATAGAAGAAGTTGAAGTTTTTTGGCGCGTAATACTTGCTGAGATGGTCTTCCCACATCTTGGTGGCGGGGAAGCGCGCATCAACCCAATCCATGAACTTGCTCATCACGCTTTCTCCGTATCGATGCCAATGACAATCAGGTCATCAGTCTCATAGGAATGCGGGGGAACTGGCAGATTCAAAGGCGCAGGTTGCGACTTGTAGACGCGGCCAGCCAGATCGTAACGGGAACCATGGCAAGGGCAGAAATAACCGCCTACCCAATCTTTGCCCAGATCCGCGGGCGCCACTTCGGGACGGAAGGTCGGCGAGCAACCCAGGTGCGTACAGATCCCGATCACCAGCAGGATTTGCGGCTTGATGGAACGTACTTCCGGGTCGACATAGGTGGGTTGCGTGGAGTTTTTGGAGGTCGGATCGGAGAGCTGCCCCTCGATCTTTTTAAGATTCCCCAGGATTTCCTCGGTACGGCGGACAATGAACACCGGCTGACCGCGCCATTCAGCAATCATCTGCTGTCCTGGCTCGATTTTGCTGACATTCACTTTCACCGGTGCACCAGCGGCTTTCGCCTTGGCACTGGGAAACCATGACCCCACGAACGGGACCGCAGCCCCCACCGCTCCTGCAGCACCCACCACGGATGTGGCTGCTACCAAGAAGCGACGCCGGCCTGCATTCACGCCGTCATTGCTCATTCAGTCCTCTCCCATCAGCTTTGTGGCCTGTTAAATCAGGCATCTACTAAATAAATCAATGTTACTTATAAAAATTTTGCCGAGATGGTAATGAAAAGCCCCAATTCTGACAAGGGAATTACCCGGAGCTCTCACCCTCAAGCCTTGTAGTATAGGGGGTCTACGAATGTGGCAAGTTGTCACAGCGCAATTCTTTGATAAATCACAGGCATAAAAAAACGCCCGGTTCCGTGAGGAATCGGGCGTTCTTTTTGAACGTGGAAGCGAAATTAACGCTTCGAGTACTGCGGACGCTTACGCGCTTTACGCAGACCAACTTTCTTACGTTCAACTTCACGGGCGTCGCGAGTAACGAAGCCAGCTTTGCGCAGAGCGCCACGCAGGGTTTCGTCGTAGTCCATCAGAGCGCGAGTGATACCGTGGCGGATTGCACCAGCCTGACCACTTACACCACCACCGATCACGGTGACGTAGATGTCGAACTTCTCGACAGTCTCGGTCAGCTCCAGCGGCTGACGAACTACCATGCGGGCAGTTTCGCGGCCGAAGAAGTTATCCAGCGAACGGTTGTTGATGGAGATTTTACCAGTACCCGGACGCAGGAAAACGCGTGCGGTTGCGGTCTTGCGACGGCCAGTGCCGTAATTTTGAGTCGCCGACATAATGTACTATTCCGTTAAAACTTCAGTTCTTGGGGCTGCTGAGCAGTATGTGGGTGTGCAGCGCCCGCATAGACTTTCAGCTTACGGTACATGTCGCGACCCAGTGGGTTTTTAGGCAGCATGCCTTTAACCGCGGTCTCGATCACGCGCTCAGGGGCTTTAGCGATCAGCTTTTCAAAGTTGATCGACTTGATGCCGCCCGGGAAACCGGAGTGGGAGTAGTACATTTTGTCAGTGGTTTTAGCACCGGTAACACGGATCTGCTCAGCGTTGATTACGACGATGTAGTCGCCGGTGTCAACGTGAGGAGTGTACTCAGGCTTGTGCTTGCCACGCAGACGGCTCGCGATTTCGGTGGCCAGACGACCCAGGGTCTGACCAGCAGCGTCGACGACAAACCAGTCGCGCTTTACTGTTTCCGGTTTAGCAGTAAAAGTTTTCATTCTTTATAGCCTCAGGGGCCGCCCTGTAAATTAGACGGCGGATCTTACTGAATAGTGCGTACTTTGACAAGTCAAAGGCAGCCGGATACAGACGCTTTCGGGGGCTCGGGTCGGCGCGTCCGTTCAACGGCAAGATTCTTCGGCGGCGGCGCATCACTTCCACTGCAGAAAGAGGTCGGCAATTATGCAGATTGCGAAAAATATTTCAACCTGCTTTTATGATTGTTTTGCCCAAGGAGCACCCGATGGACTATCGCCAGCTAGGCCGTACCGACCTGAACGTGAGTGCAATTTGCCTCGGCACCATGACCTGGGGCGAGCAAAACACCGAAGCTGAAGCCTTCGCCCAGATCGAACGGGCCAAGGAAGCCGGGATCAACTTCATCGACACCGCCGAGATGTATCCGGTGCCGCCGAAAGCCGACACCTACGCCACCACCGAGCGTTACATCGGCAATTACTTCAAAAGTCGCGGCGATCGTGCCGACTGGATCCTCGCCAGCAAAATCGCCGGCCCGGGCAACACCATCGACTACATCCGCGACAAAAACCTGCGCCACAACCGTCAGCACATCACCGCAGCGGTCGACGCCAGCCTCAAGCGCCTGCAGACCGATTACATCGATTTGTATCAACTGCACTGGCCAGAGCGCAGCACCAACTTTTTCGGACAACTGGGCTACAAACACAAGATCGAAGCCAACCTGACACCTCTGGAGGACACCCTCGAAGCACTCGACGAACAGGTAAAGGCTGGCAAAATCCGCCACATCGGCCTGTCCAACGAAACCCCTTGGGGCACGATGCGTTTTCTGGCGCTGGCCGAAGCCCGTGGCTGGCCGCGCGCGGTGTCGATCCAGAATCCGTACAACCTGCTCAACCGCAGCTTTGAAGTTGGCCTGGCGGAAATTGCCATCCGCGAACAGTGCGGCTTGCTCGCCTATTCGCCGCTGGCGTTCGGCTTTTTGTCGGGCAAGTACGAAGGTGGTGCACGTCCGCCGAAAGGCCGTCTGAGCCTTTACAGCCGCTTCAGCCGCTATTTCAACGCGCAATCGGAGGCCGCGTGCACCCGTTACGTGGCGCTGGCCCGCGAACACGGCCTGGACCCGGCGCAAATGGCTTTGGCGTTCGTGACCCAGCAGCCGTTCGTCACCAGCAACATCATTGGTGCGACGACACTTGAGCAACTGGACAGCAACATCGCCAGTTTTGATCTGAAGCTTTCAGATGAAGTGCTGGAGGGGATTGAGGCGATTCATAAGGATCACCCCAACCCTGCGCCGTGATCGCGAGATAAACCGTCTTAGCGAGCAACCCCGCCCCCACGATCACCGAACCTGTGGGAGCGGGCTTGCCGAAGACGCCAGTCAAGTCAACGCAAGACTCAAAGCGACCGCGCAATGATCTCTTTCATGATTTCGTTGGTGCCGGCATAAATCCGCTGCACCCGCGCATCCGCCCAGGCCCGGGCCACCGGGTATTCCCACATGAAGCCGTAGCCGCCATGCAGTTGCACGCACTCGTCGAGCACCTTGCATTGAAGGTCGGTACCCCAGTATTTCGCCATCGCTGCCGTCGGCACGTCGAGTTTGCCTTGCAGATGCAGCTCCAGACACTTATCGACGAACACCCGTCCGATCTGAATCTGCGTGGCCATTTCCGCCAGTTTGAATCGAGTGTTCTGGAAGTCGGCAATCGCCTTGCCGAACGCCTTGCGATCACGGGTGTAATCGAGCGTCCATTGCAGCGCTGCTTCGGCCGAGGCCAAGCCACCGATGGCTACCGTCAGACGTTCCTGAGGCAACTCCTGCATCAGATAGGCAAATCCCGCCCCGGCCTGACCCAGCAGGTTTTCCCTGGGCACGCGTACGTCCTGGAAGAACAATTCCGACGTGTCCTGCGCCTTCATCCCGACTTTCTCCAGGCGCTTGCCTTTATCGAAACCTGGCGTGTTCGCCTCGACCAGAAACAGGCTGGTGCCTTTGGCGCCGGCTTTCGGATCGGTCTTGGCGACGACGATGACCAGATCGGCGAGAAAACCATTGGTGATGAAGGTCTTGGAGCCGTTGATCACATACTCGTCACCGTCGAGCACGGCCGTAGTCTTGACCCCTTGCAGGTCGGAACCGGCGCCAGGCTCGGTCATGGCGATAGCCGTAACCATCTCACCCGACACCAGTTTCGGCAGGTACTTGTGCTTCAGCGCTTCGCTGCCGTAATGCAGGATGTACGGCGCGACGATGTCCGAATGCAGCGAGAAACCGATCCCGGTCAGGCCCAGCCTACCGACCTCTTCGATCACCACGGTGCTGTAAAGAAAGTCCGCTCCCAGGCCGCCGTATTCTTCCGGCAGGTGCGAGCAGAGCATCCCCGCCTCCCCTGCCTTGTTCCATAGTTTGCGGTCGATATAGCCCTGTTTCTCCCACTGCGCATGAAACGGCACCGCCTCTTTTTCGAGGAATGTTCGTACGCTGTCGCGGAACAATTCGTGCTCGGAACTGAACAAGGTTCTGGGAATCATGCGGCACCTTTCTTTGTTATTGGAGGGATACACCCTTCAGAGACTAAGCCTCCCCTCCGACACAGGACACTGGACACATCCGACAAAAAATAAGACGATCCAGCCGTCTGGTGACCACTTTCCCTTATAAAAACAAAACAAAAGTTGAATTATGTCTAAGCAAGTCTCCACGCCCTTACGGCGCGTCAGCATCCTGGCGATCGACCAGGTTTTCGCCTTCACCCTCATGCAAGCCAAGGATTTTTTCCATGTGGCCAGCCTGCGCTACGGCAAACAATTGGGCCACGGCCTGACACCGGCGTTTGAAACACGCCTGGTCAGCCCTGATGGCCAACCGGTGAAAAGCTTTAGCAATGTAGTCATGCCGGTGGATGGCGGTCTCGAAAACACCGATATCATCATCCTCCCGGCGTTCTGGGACGATTTCGATACGCTGTGCAGCCGTTACCCGCAAATCCTGCCTTGGTTGCGCGAACAACACGCTCGCGGCGCCGTGCTATGCGCCGAGGCCACAGGCGTGTTCTGGCTGGCCGAGGCGGGGCTGCTCAATGGCAAGGAAGCAACCACTTACTGGCGCTTCTTCAACGCCTTCGCCGAGCGCTTCCCGCAGGTTCACCTCAATCAGGACAAGCACCTGACTGATGCCGACAATCTCTATTGCGCCGGCGGCACCACGTCGGCCTGCGATCTCTACATCTATCTGATCGAGCGCTTCTGCGGCGCCAACGTGGCGCAGGCTGTGGCCCGCGATATTCTTTACGAGGTGCAGCGTAACTATTCGCCAGGGCGCATCGGTTTCGGCGGGCAGAAGCTGCATCAGGACGTGATCATTCTGCAGATTCAACACTGGCTCGAAGAACACTTCGCCGACAAATTCCGCTTCGAAGACGTGGCCCGCGAACACGGCATGAGCATCCGCAACTTCATGCGCCGCTTCCAGACCGCCACCGGTGACAAACCGCTGCATTACCTGCAACGGCTGCGCATCGAAACGGCCAAGGGGTTGCTGTCGGGCAGCCGCAAGAGCATCAAGACCATCAGTTATGAAGTCGGCTATGACGATGCGAGCTTCTTTGCGCGACTGTTCCGCCAGCACACCGAACTGTCGCCAAACCAGTATCGGCAGCAATTTCAGCAGGCTGCCTAACCCCCGAAGCATACAGAGATCCCCTGTGGTAGCGGGCTTGTTCGCGAAGGCGGCGCATCTGCCGACATCGATGTTGAATGACACACCGCTTTCGCGAGCAAGCCCGCTCCCACAGGGGGATTGCGGTGAATCCGAGGAATCTTCAAGACATAAAAAAGGGCCTGCATTCGCAGGCCCTTTTTTATTTGCCGAATCGGTTCAAGGCTTGTGCGCCCGAGCCAGGAATTCGTGGGATTGCATCTCCAGCAAACGGCTCAGCGTGCGCTGGAACTCGAAGTTCAGACGTCCGCCGGTGTACAGATCTTTCAACTCGACTTCGGCAGAAATGATCAGCTTCACGTTGCGGTCGTAGAACTCGTCGACCATGTTGATGAAACGTCGAGCGATGTCATCGGTGGTGACGCTCATCTGCTCGACACCGCTGAGCAGCACGGCATGGAAGATCTTGCCCAGTTCGATGTAATCGTTCTGGCTGCGCGGGCCGTCGCACAGTTCACGGAAGTCGAACCAGGCCACGTCGTCACAGGTACGCAACGCGCGAATTTCACGATTTTCGATGATCAACACATCGTTCTCGACCGCAGCGGTGCATTCCGGCGTCAGTGCCTTGAAGCTTTTGCGCAGGCTTTCGTGAGCGGCTTCGTCGAGCGGATAGTGGAACAGCTCCGCTTGTTCGAGGTGACGCAGACGGTAGTCGACGCCGCTGTCGACGTTGACGATCTCGGTGTTCTGCTTGATCAGCGCGATGGCTGGCAAGAAGCGCGCACGTTGCAGACCGTCTTTATACAGACCGTCCGGGACGATGTTTGAAGTCGCGACCAGGGTCACACCATTCTTGAACAGCTCTTCCATCAGCGTGCCGAGGATCATGGCGTCAGTGATATCGGAGACAAAGAACTCATCGAAGCAGATGACCCGCGATTCAGTCGAAAAACGCTTGGCGATGAGGGTCAGCGGGTTTTTCTCACCGCCGAGGGTCTTCATCTCTTCATGCACACGCTTCATGAAACGGTGGAAGTGAGTGCGGGTCTTTTCCTTGAACGGCAGCGCTTCGAAGAAGGTGTCGACCAGGTAAGTCTTGCCGCGGCCCACGCCGCCCCAGAAGTACAGCCCCTTGACCGGCGCCTGATCCTTTTTGCCAAACAGTTTGCTCAGCAGCCCCGGTTTGTTCTGATCGGCGGCGATCAGGTCCTCGTACAGGCGTTGCAAATGACGCACAGCAGTTTCCTGCGCGGCGTCATGGAAGAAGTCCGGGCGTTTCAGATCAGCTTGGTATCGTTCTAGGGGCGTCATAATTCGTTAGCAAGGCAACAAAAACGGGCCGTCACTGTAGCGACGGCCCTTGAGAATGGCAATCAGCCCTTGGTCGGGCCGCGCCGCTGATTATTCCTGAACCGGTGTCAGAGCGATGCGCAGGGCCTCGATGGCCGCATCCCGCGCTGCACTGTCAGCGAATGCCGGACTGTCGCCAACGCACTCGCCTTCCAGCCACACGCTGAAGCTCTGGTCTTCGCTGCGCACGTCCAAAGGCTGGCCGGATTGCAGTTGCTTGGTCACCTGGCCTGCGGTTTTGCCGTCGGCGAAGTTGCGCGACAGCAGCAGTTGCTCACCATCGGCGGCCAGCAGACGGAAACGGAAGCTACCGTCGTCTTCACGGAAGCTGACGAATCGTGCGGCTTTCGCCACTTTCTTCTTGGTGGTCGCTGCGACTTGAACCTGATTGACGAAAGAACGCAGGCCGACGGCCTCACGCAGTTCGTTGAGGAACGGCGTGGCCACGGCACGGGCCTTTTTCGCGCCGATCTGCAGGATGTCTTCCAGATCTGCTGGACGCTCGATCAACTGGTGATACTTGTCGCGAGCCTCGCCCAGTTCGTTGTCGAGCAACTGGAACAGACGGTTCTTCGCCTCGCCCCAACCCAGGCCGCCCAACAGTTCGCTGCGGAATTCGTCGGATTGCGCCGGCGTGGCGAAGGCCTGGAACAGGGTGAACAGGTGCGAGTTGTCCGGATCTTTGGCTTCGCCCGGCGCGCGGGAGTCGGTGACGATCCGCGAGATCGCGTCCTTCATCTCTTTGGCGCTGGAGAACAACGGGATGGTGTTGTCGTAGCTCTTCGACATCTTGCGCCCGTCGAGGCCCGGCAACGTCGCCACGCTTTCCTCGATCAGCGCTTCGGGCATGGTGAAAAACTCTTTGCCCTGACCAAACAAATGGTTGAAGCGCTGGCCGATGTCGCGCGCCATTTCCACATGCTGGATCTGGTCGCGACCGACCGGCACCTTGTGCGCGTTGAACATCAGGATGTCCGCCGCCATCAGCACCGGATAGCTGTAGAGGCCCATGGTGATACCGGCATCCGGGTCTTCACCGGTTTCAACGTTCTTGTCCACCGAAGCCTTGTAGGCATGGGCGCGGTTAAGCAGGCCCTTGGCGGCAACGCAGGTCAGCAGCCAGGTCAGTTCGGGGATTTCCGGGATGTCGGACTGGCGGTAGAAGGTCACGCGGTCGACATCGAGGCCACCGGCCAGCCAGGTCGCGGCGATTTCCAGACGCGAGCGCTGGATGCGCAGCGGGTCATCGCATTTGATCAGGGCGTGGTAGTCGGCCAGAAAGTAGAACGAATCGGCATTGCTGTCGCGACTGGCAAGGATCGCCGGGCGGATGGCGCCGGCGTAGTTGCCCAGGTGCGGCGTGCCGGTAGTGGTGATGCCGGTGAGGATACGGGTACGGTTCGTCATGGGTAATCGCTTGTCAGACTGCAATCAATTCGAGAGACGCGGCAGGATCAGATCCTTGAGATCGGTCAACTTGCCATGAAAAAAGTGTCCGCATTCTGCCACTTTCAGCAGCTCATGGGGGCGCTGGAGTTTGTCGGACCAGTCGTAGACCAGTTGCGGATCGATCACTTCGTCGGTTTCCGGCTGGATCACCGTCAGCTCGCCGTGCTGTGGCAGTTGATCCTGATCACCCAGACGCATCACCGCCGGCGCGACCATGAACAGGTGCTTGAGCGGCACGCCCTGCGCTTCAAGACGCCCGCCGAGACTTGCTGCAACAAATCCACCAAAGGAGAAACCGAACAGGGTCAACGGCAGATCCGGGTGTTTTTCCCTCAGCCATGCCGCCGCAGCCTGGGCATCATCGACTTCGCCAGTGCCCATGTCGTGCGCGCCTTCGCTGGCGCCGACGCCGCGATAGTTGAAACGCAAGGTGATCAGGCCCGCATCGCGCGCGGTGCGCTGCAGGGTCGAGACGACCTTGTTGAGCATGGTGCCGCCCTGCACCGGGTTAGGATGGCAGATCAGCGCGATACCGCGCGGCTGCTCGTTATCCAGATACAGAGACTCAAGTTGGCCGATTGGGCCATCAATCACTACGGGGGTTTCACGCATCAGCAAGGAAGGAACTCCGTGACCTCGAGTCGGGTCGACTCGTCTAGCAAATTGTCTGTGCCAATCTATTGCGAGTGAATCGCGGTATACAGCGCAGGTTCGAGCCGTTAACGTAAAGCAAAGCCGTTTATAGAGGAAGGACTCGTGGAACACTCGCTCTTAGTTTGGTTGTTACCGACTCTTGCCCTGGTTGTGGGTGTCGCCATTGGATTCCTGATCGCGCGCGTTGCGCCGAACGCCGCGCCGAGCCGTACGCAGCGTCAACTGGATGATATCCAGGAGCGTTTCGACAGTTATCAAAACGAAGTGGTCACCCACTTCAACAGCACTGCGATGCTGGTCAAGAAGCTGACCCAGAGCTATCAGGAAGTGCAGGATCATCTCGCCGAGGGTGCCAACCGTCTGGCCCTGGACGAACAGACCCGCCAACGCCTGATCGCCGCCCTGCACGCCGATGCGACGCAGGCACCGCGCGAACGCCTGACGCCACCGCGCGATCAGGAGCCTCCACGCGACTACGCACCGAAGACCCCGAACTCGCCGGGCATGCTCGATGAGCAATATGGCCTGAAGAAGTAATTGGGTTTCGCGCCCAACAAAAAGCCCCCGGACAATGCTGTTGTCCGAGGGCTTTTTTGTATCTGCTGATTTTGCGGTGACAACACCGGCCTCTTTGCGGGCTTGCCCGCGAAGAGGCCGGCACAGACCACACAAAAAATGCCCGATCACCAGGACCGGGCATTTTTTCACTCAAGCGATCAGTTACGGATATTGCTGAACCGTGCCCTGCTGCTGACCACCATACTGCTGCCCCGGAATCGCTTTCAGGTTGACTTCAACCCGACGGTTCTGCGCCCGGCCATTGACGTCACCGTTGCTGGCAATCGGGTTATCCGGACCGGCGCCACGGGCCGACAGGTTGGCACCGCTGACACCTTGCGAGGTCAGATAGGTCGCCACGCTCTGCGCACGACGCTGGGACAGGTCCATGTTGTGCTGGCGGCTGCCGGTGCTGTCGGTGTAGCCGACGATTTCGATCTGGTTCTGGTTGAACTCTTTCAGCGAGTTGGCCAGATTGTTCAGCGGTTGGTAGAAGCTGGACGCGATGTTCGCCGAATCGGTGGCGAACGTGATGTTGCCCGGCATGATCAGCTTGATCTGATCGCCCTGACGCTGCACCTCAACGCCAGTGTTGGCCATGCTGGCGCGTAGTTTCGCTTCCTGCTTGTCAGCGTAGTAACCGTAACCGGCCGCCGAAGCCCCCACTACCGCTGCACCGATCAAGGCGCCCTTGCCACGGTTGTTGTGGTCGATGGCCGCACCGGCCAATGCACCGGCAAGTGCCCCGAGACCACCATACTTGGCGGTTTTGCTCATGCCTTGGGAGCCACCGTCGGCCTGGCCCTGATTGTCATAGGGGTTAGGCGAAGCACAGCCGGACAGCAAGGCCACGGCCGTGGCGACAATAATCAAACGACGCTTGGTGAACATGAAGAGCTCCTACGTTTCTGCATTCTATGGTGCAGCGGCCGTTTGGCAATAAACCTCTGCGGGCGTTTGATCATGACTATGCGTAAAAATTCCGCCGCACACCCATTACAAATTATTTACGCCCGCACGAAAGGATTTTCACGCATTTCATCACCCAGACGCGTATCCGGACCATGCCCGGTAACGACCGTCGCGTCTTCATCCAGTGTGTAAAGCCGCTGCTTGATCGATCGCACGATGGTCGCCTGATCGCCGCCCCACAAATCCGTGCGCCCTACGCCGCGACGAAACAACGTGTCACCGGCAATTAACAGCTTAGCCTCGGAAAACCAAAAGCTCATGGAGCCGGGTGTATGACCCGGCGTGTGCAACGCCACGCCGCAGCCGCAGGCGAGTTCTTCATCGTCACTCAGCCAGCGATCCGGTGAGGGTACCGGGGTGTAAGGCACGCCGAACATCTGGCATTGCATCTCCAGGTTGTCCCACAGGAACTGGTCTTCCTTGTGCAGGTGCAGGGTTGCGCCGGTTTTCTCTTTCATCTGCCCGGAAGCGAGGAAGTGATCGAGATGGGCGTGGGTGTGGATGATGCTGACGACTTTCAGACCGTGGGCATCGAGACGCGCCATGATCAGATCCGGATTGCCGCCTGGGTCGACGACGATGGCCTTTTTGGTGATCGGGTCGCCGATGATCGTGCAGTTGCACTGGAGCGGGCCGACGGGGAAGGTTTCGCGGATGAGTATTGGGTTGGGAACAGACATGGGAAAATCCTGGACGAACGGTCGTGAGACTGATTTCAGAATTCTACTTCACAAGCCGATACAGATCGCCCGGTCAGTTATTTGACGCCACTAATCCGAAAAATGATGGCTCAATGATGTCAAATGTATTGTTTCTGGTGCAAAATCGCATTTTTTGTAGCGGTCGCATTCAGGAAGGGCCGCAGCGTACTCAGGAAATCCCCGCATGCCTACGCCCTTGACGTACTCCTTCACGTTTCCCGCTTCACTGACTGGCAACGCGCTCGTCGACAGCCTTATTGCCGGTAAATTCTGGCTCGGATCCGACTGGAATCCTTTCGGGGCGACCAACCTCAGCTATAGCTTCATGGCTCCGGGGACTTCGTACTTCGCCACCAATTACAGCCCCAAGAATGAATACAACGCACTGTATGAACTGACGACCGCACAGAAGACTTCGATTATCGGGGCCCTGGGGGCGTGGAGCGCCGTTGCCAACATCAATTTCACCCTGACCAGCGATAACCTGGGCACTGTGGGTGATCTGCGCTTCGGTGGCTATCGGTTGATGGACAACAAAACGGCGGCGTGGGCTTACTTTCCTGACAACCTGCCCGCTGCGGGCGATGTATGGGTCGGGATGGCTACCGATGATCCGAATCCGGTCAAAGGCACCTACGACTACCTGACGTTTGTGCATGAAATCGGACATGCCCTAGGCCTCAAGCATCCGTTCGATACCAGTGCAGCCAACAAACAATTGCTCGATCCGTCGTTTGATGACGTTCACTTCACCGTGATGAGTTACAACAGCAACTACTCCTATCAGCCAACGACGCCTATGGTGCTAGACATCATTGCGATGCAAAGCCTGTATGGCGCCAACATGCTGTGGCAAACCGGCGACAATGTTTACAAATGGGATGCCAACCAGTCAGTCTTCGAGACGATCTGGGACGCAGGTGGCAATGACACCATTGATGGCAGCAATCAGCTCGCAGCCGTCAACATCAATTTGAATGAGGGCGCCTACAGCCAGATCGGCAAAGCCTTCACCGACCTCACCAACAACACCTTGATCAATGACGGACTCGGGATCGCGATTGGCGCCAAGATCGAGAACGCAATTGGCTCGGCCTTCAACGACAAGCTGACCGGCAACGATCTGAATAATACCCTCAACGGTATGGCCGGTGCCGATACCATGATCGGCGGTGCCGGCAACGACACCTACTACGTCGACAACATCGGTGACGTGGTTGTCGAGACCGGCACCTCACTGACCGAAATCGACCGGGTCTTCGCCTCCATCGACTACACCC
>NZ_CAXAPL010000031.1:0-73837 GCF_963970845.1 Pseudomonas sp. RA_105y_Pfl2_P56 | reverse complement strand
TTTGCGCGCCGGAGGTCTCGGTTTTCTCGCCATTCAAAATGCGGATCAGCAGACCGGCCTTGGCGTAGTTCACATGCTGTTGAATCCACGCCACGGACGGCCGCGCCGGCTTCTTTTTGCCCTTCTGCCGAACGCTGAATCCCAGACGGCGCAGGCGTTTCGCCTGTTTTTCCGTGCAGGCGATACCCGGCGCAACGGCGTTCCAGCGCTTCATTTGGGCAGCAGTACGCCGCTCAGTGACGCCGTTGTGTTGCTGCGTGGCGACCCAGCGAGTCAGGGCGTTTTTCCAGCCCAGTTCGGCCTCATCGGCACTGACCCGCGTGACTTGCAGCAGCTTGGCCAGACCGGCTTCCATCTTTTTCTTGCCCTTGGCCGATCCCTTGCGTTCGGCGAACGGCGAGCCGTCGACGTTCTGCTGAGCGCGTTGACGCTTGCGACTCATCGATCGCACGCGCTTGGTCACGTTGTTCAGCAGACGCCGGCGCAGCTTGGGCGGCAGCTCCAGTAGCGCCAATTGAGCGTCGACGTTGAGTAAGCCCCTGACATCGAGGTCGCACGGATTAGCGCTCACCGCTGGCCACCTCGCCGCGCTCGGCAACCCAGAGGTCAAACGGGAGGAACGCCCAGCGTTTGCCGAAGGCCTCGATCTCACCGCCCGGCTCTTCAGCCATATATTGCGGCTCGACGAATTCCAGGGTGATTTCCACGTCGAACAGGTCGTTGTCCAACGGCTCAACCGCGAACTCCGGCGCCGGTAATTCGTGTCGGTCGCGGTCGGAGTCGTGGTTTTCCAGCCAGCTCCCAACCAGAGCCATCAGGCGCGCAGGATGGTCAGCGAATCGCTCCAGGATGATCGCGGCGCGATAGTGCATATCGGCAAAGTGCATGCCGGCGACGTCGGGTTTCCAGATCAGCGAGAGCTTCACCTGCTCGGTGAAACTGTCGAGCTGTTCAGGCTGGACTAGGCGGCGTTCGCGCAGGTACGCGGTTAGACCTTGCAGCTTGATCACAGCAACACCGCCGTGATGCGGCCACGGCCTTGCAGCACCCGGACGGCCTGCTGGCTGAACTCCAAAAAGGTTTCGCCGCGCTCGGGCAATTCCTTGCCGATGTTTTCAGCGCTTTCGCGACGGTTCACGGTCGCGAACTGGGTGAGCAAGCTGGCCTTGGCGCGGCAATACACGGCGCGCTTGTACGTCGCTGCGTGAAATGTGCGCTCAGGTAGCACTTTGGTGTCCGCAGATTCCACTGTGGTGACGCCGACGTTCTGCCACTGGCTTTTACGCTTGGCCAGGTCGCGGTTGACCTCAATCATCGCGGTGTTCAAATCAGTGACCAGCATCTCGACCAGGTACTCCGCCGGCAGGCGGTAACCCTTTTGGAACTCGGACACGGAGAGGTTCGGCCAGAAGCCGTCGTTCTCAATCGCCTGTTCCACAAAGGTGGTGGGGTTCCCGGAAAAGCTCATTGCTAGCCACTCAAATAGGGGCGGGAAAACTGTTTCAGTGGGTCAGGGCCATAAATGGTTGGCTCACATCCACAGTTTCTCGCCGGGGGGGTAGTCGGTTATTCGGCGGCTTTGGTGGCCAGTTCTTTTGCCAGCGCTTTACGAGCGCCTTCCAGGCGTGTGCCCACGCCGGCGGCGGGGTGCAACTCAGTGGCACGTTCAAAGTGGGTGATGGCTTTCGCCCATTCCTTGGCGTCGAGCGCACGGATGCCGATCAACTTGTGGTACTTGGCCGGGATCTGTTCGGTCAGATCCCATTCACAATCCACGAAGGGCAGCATGTTGCTCAGGTACGGCTCGGGGTTGCGACCGCACTTCTGCTCGTTTTCGGCCCACTCAATCACCGCATCGCCAACGAAGGTTGGGATGTCACGCTTAAAACGCTCAGGCATGGGTTGCCCTTGCCCGATGGCGAACATTGCGACTTCAAGGCCCAATTCGAACTGCTCGGTGTCGAACAGCCAGACCATGACTTGCACCAGCACCGAGTTCGGGTGGTTCAGCCCGGAATCGCGGTAGCGCTCGACGTAATCCATGTATTTGGGTAGCAGTTCGTCGCGTTTGAGCTGCTGGCGGCTGGCGAGGTTGTTCATCTCGCTGAGACGTTCCAGATCGATCGCCAGCGCGCCTTCCATCAGCTTGAGGTGCTTTTGCGCATTGGCTGGACTGGCCAGGGCAGTGCTGGAGCTGTAAGGCTCGACCGTTGCCACTGCCGCCGGGCCTAGCGCGAGAACACGCCGTTTGTGGGCCAGGGCAATGCTCACGGCAGCAGCTCTAGGTTGCCGGCTTCGATGGCCGCGAATTTTTCCAGTTGCTCGATCACGTAGCCCTCGTTGCGGCCGTTGTAATCTTCGACACGGGAGCGTTTCGGGTTCTCGATCAGGTGACGGCGCCAACTGCTGTCCTGGAAGTACAGCGAGAGGTTGTCCCAACTGGTGACCACTAGGCCCGTGGCTGGAAAGTGAGGGATCAGGAAGGACGGCAAGCCGCCATAGGTGGCGATCACCTGGGCACCTTCAATCCGTTCCTTCTCGGTCGGGGTGTCACCTTGCTTGGCGTACAGCTTGCCCTTGTCGTTGGCCAACAGGTCGCTGCCGATGATGGCGATCAGATCGCCGGCATCACGGAACACCGGATCAATCATCTGTTTGACGTCATGCACCAGGGCGTCAAGGTTGGCGTAGTCGCCGCCCGCGCCGAGGGTGATTTTGCCGGCGGCTTTGCCTTCCTTGAGTACCTGGGCAGGGATCTGTTCGCGGGCGATTTGCAGCCAACCCTTGTTCACATCTTCAAGCATTGGGTGCGCGACGATGTCGGTCTGCGGAGCCGCGTGGGTGCCGTGCCAGCCAATCATGATTCGATCAAGGGCGATCTGGCGTTGCACGGCCGCGCTGTAGCGATCGGCAAAGTCGGGGAACTTGGCCCAACTGTCGATCTTGGCGAAAGACAGCCCTACATCGGACTCGGTGTGAAACAGCTCATAGTCCAGGCCCGACAGATCGCTGAAATCCTTGGCTTCACGGTCGGTCGTTTTGGTGTTGGTGCGGCTGGACACTGGCCCAGTCACGCCGATCATCACCTTTTGACCCTTGATTTCGCTGACCGGTACCACGTTGATGCGACTCAGAAAGTCGGATTTCTCGGTGATTTTGTCGTTCAGTTCCTGGGCAATTGCGGGTTCAACGGCGAACTGGCGAGACGCGTCCTGGACGTTGTAGGTCTCGGCCAGATCGTCCTGCATCAGAGCGAACTGCTCTTGGGCGTTGCTGCTCAGCGTGGCCATTTACACGACTCTCCGCTTTTGGCTGTGAGTCGCGCCGGTGGAGCGCGGCACTTGGCGACCCTTCGGGGTGTTGAGCAGCGTGTTGAATTTTTTGTCCAGGTTGGCAATCGCAGTGGCCAACGCGGTGGTGGTCGAAGCGCCTTTACGGCGGCGGGAGAATTCGCGCTCTTCTTCGGCGGTGTCGAGAATGTCCTGAACGGAGGTTTCGACGCTATCGATCGGTTCCTGCTCAACCACTACGTCAGCGGTCACAGGCTCGATCAGGGTTTGAATGCCGGCAGAGACGAGCAGCAACTGTTCGACCAGTGCCGCCAGCGCTTTGGCTGTAGCTTCATCCATTGGGGGTTTGCTCTCTGTTTGGGGTTGCGAAGGTGCTGCGGGGGATTCTTCAAGGCCTAAGCGCTTGAACAGGCTGGTGAACAGTGCAGTCAACTTGCCCAGCTCGCCTTTGGGCTCAGCCTCTATCAGGGGGCCAAGCTCGACCGGGGCGGCGAAGTACGCGGCCTTACTGGTCTTATGGGAAAAGTAGAGTTCCTGAGTGCCCAGGCTGGCCGGGGAGTCAGTGACGGCCAGGCCGGTCAGGTAGGCTTTGCCGGTGTTCGCGAAGTTCGGGGTAATCTCGATGCTGGTAAACAGCTTTTCGCCCTGGTCGTTCAGCGACAGCAACTTGTCATTGGGCTTGAGTTGCGCCTCCAGGGCGATTTGCCCCGGCTCCAGATCTTCACCCTCTTCAACCAGGCGCACGGCGTAAACGGTGCCGTGGGAGCCCATCCAGCGTTCGTGTTCGCTCCAGATAACGGCCGTGTACTTCGACGGTTTGTAGGTCTCGGCGGCGTCACGCAGTTCCTGGGGAAGGATCTCGCGACCATCGGCGGTGGTGCCGCTGGTGGCGACACGTTTCCATAACGAAACAAGGGAACGGGGCATGGGCGTTAACTGCGCTCAGTCGGTGGTTTGAGCCGCCACGATAGGGAGCGAGCAGCGCCCAAACAAACGCTTTGCTTTTGCGTTCCTCCTATTTTCACGATCTAGGAGGATGGCGGAATTTAACCCCGCGTTTTACGTGTTTTCGCCGCATAGACTGCGGCCCATGCTCTATTCAATCGAAGTCAAAGAAGCCGCTAAACGCCTCTATCTGCGCCGCTGCAAGCCGCGAGAGATTCAGGCACAACTCAAGCTGCCGAACATCCGCATCGTTTATTACTGGATCGCTAAGGGCGGCTGGGACGAGATGCTGTCGGACGAGGAACCGCTGACGGCGGTGGGTCGGCGAATCACCCTTATCCTGGAGAAAGCGGCCACCCTGACCAAAGGCGAACTGGACGAACTGGACAGGCTCACGACCGTTCGCGATCGGCTATTGAAGCAGTCCGCCAAACCGTTGCCGGCAACGATCACTGATGCGCCATCGGACAACCCGGGAGAACGGCAGGGACAGCGCGGTGAACGCCGCGAGCGAGGCGACAAGGGCGGCAAGAAGCGCGAGAAGAAAGTAAAAAACGACGTCAGCGGGCTGACTGAGGTGGACTTCCTCGACAAGTTCATCAGCAAGATGTACGGCTACCAAAAGGAGCTGTTCGCGGCCAAACAGAATCCGTTGACTTGCCGAATTCGGAACATCCTCAAGAGCCGCCAGGTGGGCCTGACCTACTACTTCGCCGGCGAAGCGTTTATGGACGCGGTGCTAACAGGCGACAACCAGATTTTCCTGTCGGCCAGCCGTGCCCAGTCTGAGATTTTCCGCAGTTACATCATCGCGTTCGCACAAGAGTGGTTCGGCCTGGAGCTGACCGGCAACCCGATTGTGCTGAGCAAAGACGGCAAACCATGGGCCGAACTGCGTTTTCTCAGCACCAACAGCAGCACCGCCCAGGGTCACCATGGCCACGTCTACGTTGACGAATATTTCTGGATTCGCGATTTCGAAAAACTGAATACCGTCGCCAGTGCCATGGCCACCCACAAGAAGTGGCGCAAGACCTACTTTTCAACGCCCAGTGCTGTATCGCACCAGGCTTACCCGTTCTGGACGGGTGAGAAATTCCGCAACAGCAAACGCAAAAACGCCAAGAACCCGTGGCCTAGCGAGACACAGGCGGCGATGGGCTCGCTGTGCCCAGACGGGCAATGGCGCAAGGTCATCACCATCCTGGACGCCATTGCTGGCGGTTGCGATCTATTCGACCTTGAGCAGTTGCAACTGGAGTACGACGAGGACAAGTTTGAGCAACTGTTCATGTGCAAATTCATCGACAGCACCATGAGCGCGTTCTCCCTATCCGACTTGGAGCGCTGCTACTCCGACTTGTCGCTTTGGGCCGACTACGACCCCGACGATCCGCGCCCCTTCGGCAACAGCCCTGTGTGGATCGGCTACGACCCCAGCCGTACCCGGGACGATGCCAGTTGCGTGGTCGTTGCACCGCCACTGGAGCCTGGCGCCAAGTTCAGGATTCTGGAAAAGCACAGTTGGCGGGGGCAGTCGTTCAAGTACCAGGCGGAGCAGGTCAAGAAACTCACCGAGCGGTTCAACGTGCAACACATCGGCATCGATACCACCGGCATCGGCTACGGCGTGTTTGACCTAGTGCGCGATTTCTACCCGCGTGCGACCTCGATTCACTACAGCCTCGAAACGAAAAACACCCTGGTACTCAAAGCCCAAGACACTATTCAGGGCAGTCGGATCGAATGGGATGCCGGCTGGAACGACATCGCTCAGGCCTTCCTGACGATCAAGCGCGGCACCACAGGCGGTGGCCAAGTCACCTACAGCGCATCGCGTACCGACGCCTCGGGTCACGCCGATATCGCTTGGGCGATCATGCATGCCCTGGCCCACGAACCCCTCAATACCAACAAGCAGCGGCGTAGCCGCTACTCAATGACTGGATCAGCAAACAATGGCGCGAAAAAAACGACAGCAAACACCGGCAGCCGCAGCCCCCGGGCGAGCACGGATGTTTTCATTCGGCGCACCCGAACAGGTACTGAGCGAAAACATCGGGCAGTACCTGGGCGTGTTCGCCACGCACGACGGCCGGATCTACACGCCGCCGGTGTCGCGCCAGGGGCTGGCCAAACTGCTGCGCGCCAACGCACACCACGGCGCCATTCCCGGGTTCAAGCGCAACCTGTTGCTGCGTGAGTTCATCCCGTCGGAGGGCTGTTCGATCACGACCATGGGCCGTGCTGGGCTCGACTTTATGGTGTTCGGCGAGGCGTATTTCCTGCGTAACCGCAACGCCTTCGGGCAGGTGCTTGAGATGGAGCACCTGCCGACGATCAACATGCGGGTCAAGGTGGACGGTGGTTTTGTGATGCTGCTACCGGACGGCAAAGAAGTGGAGTTCGACCAGGACGAAATCGAACACGTCATGAATTACGACGTGGAACAGAACATCTACGGCGTGCCTGATTACCTGGGCGGCATGCAAGCGCTGCTGCTTAACGAGGCCGCGACCCTGTTCCGCCGGCGCTACTACAGCAACGGCGCCCACGCGGGCTACATCTTCTACACCAACGACCCGAACCTGAGCGAAGACGACGAGGACGAGCTGAGGGCGCAGATCACCGCGAGCAAGGGTGTGGGTAACTTCCGCTCGATGTTCGTCAACATCCCGGGCGGCGATAAGGAGGCGATCCAGATCATTCCCGTGGGGGATTTCCAGGCGAAAGACGAGCTGGAGAAGGTGAAGAACATTACCCGTAACGACGTGATTGCCGCGTGGCGGATGAACCCCGCGCTGGCCGGGATCATCCCGGAGAACAGCGGAGGGTTCGGCGACATTGAAAAGATTGATCGGGTTTACACCAACAACGAGATTCGACCGATCTGTCAGTTGTTCGACCAGTTGAATGATTCACTGCGGCCTGATCGGCGTATCGGATGGCGTGAACCTGTTGAGTCAGGCGCAGCGGTTTGAGGCTGCTTCACGTAGAATAGTGTATGTACATACACCATTGGGAAGGGGCGCAATGCGGATCACTTGTAGAGACTGTGGGGGTAAGGCTCGGATTGGCTCGCGGGAAAACATGAATGTGGAATATGCAAAGCTGTACTGCCAGTGCCTCAACCCACGTTGCGGGCATACATTCGTGATGAGCCTTACCTATTCACACCCTTTGCGTCCTTCTGCTCAGTCGGTCGACCAGTTGATTTTCGACCGACTACGGGAAATGCCGATTGCTCAGCAACGTCAGTTATTTGATCAGCTTAGTTCATTGCCTACCTGATTAAACAACTCTCCTAGTTCTTTAGAACATTCCAGTAATCGACCATGACTCCAAGTCATGGTCGCTACAACACCGCCGCTTTCCTCTTCGCTCAGTGGTCTAGCCCCGACTGATACGCTCAATGACATTAATACTTTTGCGACCTCTTCGATGATGTCTCTTGTGTGAATAATAGTTCGCTCGTCCATTTCTATGGCTCCATGCTGGGCGGGTCAGATGCCGGGCACTTTACGTATTTAAAAATTAGATTGTCAAATAATATTTTAAACGGATTCAACGCTCTCTTAGTTCCCTATAAACCCAAGCTACACCGTAGGTTTTCATCTGTGAAGCCCCAGTTTTCTGGTGCTTTGGTGAAGTTGTGCTTTGTGGAAATTTCATTAATGACTGCATGAATTTATACTTTCATGCGTACGTAAGTATCTACGTACATAAGCATTGCACTGTTCATTTTTAGGTGCTTTTTAGTTGTTGAGGTCTCGCGAAGATTTTGTATAGCTAAACTATTGCTCAGTTCTTTTGATGTTTGGCTTTTTGTGCTGTTGATCTTTGTTGGGTTTGTCTGCATGAAATTATGGTTTCATGTATGTCAAGGAATAATAGTGCGCAGAGCTTTCTTTGATTACAGGCACAAAAAAGGGCGCCGAAGCGCCCAGGTGAATCACAGTATCAATGAAATTTTAGCCGCTAAAACTATTACGGCTTATTGCGGGGCGTCGTCAGCGTGACTACGCCATAACGCCGATGTCCGTGTGGATCTTCAAACGCGGCGACCACCAGGCCCGCCGGCAACGGAATGTGCGCCAAACCATTCCCGGTGTTGTGGTGGAGTAGGGCGGTGGCCTCAACCAAGTGAAAGTCGGCGGGCAACTCCATCTGTTTGCGGGCGTCGTCGTACTGCGCTTCACTGACTGCTACAAACTGACCGTCGATCAGCATGGGCTAACTCCTTTCTGTTTTACTGCTATTGGTTTGGCGAGCAGTCGAGCGACCACGTCAGCATCGCGATCGGACAGATCGCCCAAGGTTTGAGCCATTTCGGCCAGGCTTTCGAGACGCTGCCGGGCGTCCGGGGTTTTGTGAACCAGGTAGCCGATCAAGGCGGCTCCAATCATCGCCGTCGCCAACAGAGGGCGAGGGGGCATGAACGTGCTGCTGCGTTGGCCGGGCGGTGTGATAGCCTTGCTACCGCTGCTGCTTGGGTGCTGTGCTTGCATGGTGTTGCTCCTCTTGTGGTGGTTGGTGTCGGGGAGCTGCAACTCCTCGACACCGTCTCTCTCACGCTTGCCGCAGTTGGCTTGCCGTAAATACCGGGCGCTGTTCACAGCGCACTTCAAACAATCCCAGGTCATGCCCATCCACATCGCGCATATGCACGACCGTGACGAACGTCGGCGTGTCCTCCGGGTGATCCCTCCAATGTGCAGCCGCTGCCAGCTCGGCCAGATCTTCCGGTGAGCGCTGGTCGACGTAGCTGCTCGGTAACGGCAGCTCGCCGGGCAGGGTGTTGGCTACGAAGCGAATAATCATTGCTGCCCCCTCCTTACGCTTGGCGCACCAGGTGAACCACAAAGTCAGATGGGATTCCGGAGTGAATGCCCTGGGCTTGCAGATTCATCGCGGCTTTGATCTGGAACTGGGTGCAGTCGTCGGCCAGGAATTGCTTGGCACCGGCCATTGCTTTCTCTGCGATCAGGTTCACGAAGTACGGGGTAGTCCATTGCTGGCCGACGAGGATTGGCGCCTCGATCCCCTGCTTTTGTAGTTCGGCTTGAATGGCGCGTAGCCGGGTGGTTTTGCCTGTGGCTTGGCCGCCGGTGATGACTTGTACTTGCATGGTGTTGCTCCTTTTTTATGAGCCTGGGTCTCTTGATCCAGGAGGGTGAGTCGAGTCCGCCAGTAAAAAACGCGCGCAAGACCGCTCGGAGTCCGGAACATCCGGAACATTTAAAAAGTGATTGGCTGTAACCCTTGATTTACGGGGCCTGTAGCTGAGCGAAAATGTTCCGGTACTACCGGAACATTCCGGAACACGTTTTTTTGCGAATCGGCTGTAAGCCTTGTGTTGTAAGGGCTACAGCCGTGTTCCGGTAAAAACGCTGACCGGAACATTGCCGGAACATGCCGGAACACAATCCGTTCCGGTGTGTTCCGGAATGTTCCAGTGCGACCGGAACATTTTTTTGTCAGTAAGTAACTGTATTTATTGATGTTTATATCTATTGAATAGAAATGTTCCGGATGTTCCGGACAAACAAGGGGACTTCGCACAAAAGCCAAGCTCTTACCCATGCACACCCGATACACCTGCTGACCCATACGTTTCATGAGGCCTCCCCCCGCTTGCTGAAGAACCAAAGCCACAGAGAACGTTTCTCCAGTCGTGACCGTGCTTTACGCGTCTCAATGAATTTGTGGGTGGTGCTGGTGGCCAATGCGCGGCGCAACTGGGTGTCAGGAATGACGTCTTGGCCAGCCTTTCTACAGGCCTGCTGGAAATGCTCGATGTTGATGCCGATGAGTTCTTTGTCGATGCTGTGGTTGAGCGTTTCGCGGGTCTCTTCGCGTTCGCCTTCGGCATCGATGATGGTCACCACGTCTTCATTCAAGTAGTGATAGATCTGCCAGAACTTGGCGGCGGTCGGGTTCTCCGATCGGCAGCGCTGTTGGCGATCGATGGCGCGGGCCTCCAGATGTTTAGCCAGGCTTTCTGTGTCTCTGTCCGTCCAGGTGGGAAACAGCGCCTGGGTTGCGTAGGCCGCTGCAAGGACTTGCGCAAAGCTCTGGACGATCCGCGCTTCCGTCAGGGCGTTGATGGACTGAAGACGTTTCTCATAGCGCGGAAATGCCTCGAAGTAGCGCTCCAACCATTGTTTTTCGAAAGCCAGTACACGGCGCAGGAAGCCGCCCAGCTCCTTGGCTTTCATGATCTTCAACCGATCGGCCATCGGCTTCAGGGCCAGCGAGTGGTGATCCTTGGTGCAGTGCATATGCACGATGCGCGAAAGAATGGCCTCGGAGCCGTCCACTGTTTCGTTCTGTGAGATGGCCAAGGCACCGCGCCAGATGCTGGTGCGCGTCTCGTTACCGGTGGTCTTCGCGCCGGTTACACGTACAGGGGCGTGATAGTCATACAGCGTCTTCATTTCATCCCAGGCGAATTGCACCGTCACTGATCGGCCCTGGGCATCGGTGTAAGTCCGATCGGATTCGATCAGGACAACCGGTAAGTTGCTGACTTCGGAAAGGGCGCGTGAAAGGCCCACGGCGCTGGCACCGGTGCCACTGGGTTTAATGCCTTCCATGTTGTCGCGACCGATCAAGCGCCACAGGAATCGTAGTAGGGTGGACTTGCCCGCGCCTGGTTCGCCGGTCAGCTCGAGGAAAGGGAACGACGCCTGCTGAACGCCAATCTGTTGAACGAACAGTGACGCTGTCCACCACGACAGTGCGGCTAGGCCATTCAGGCTATGAACCGCTAAGAAGTCGGGGAACCATTCCGGATCGAAGTCGGTACCGCGTTCGAACTTTGTGTTCACCAAAGCGGTTTTTACACCGGCACCCTTGACCTCGATGAAACCGTGGCTGTTCACCTGCAACTCTCTGCCGCCATGAAACCCGAACTTTGGATAGCAGTAGGTGCCTGAGTCTTCGTCGTAGCCAATGAACGGGAGGCTGCGAACAGTGCGCACCGGGCGCCGCTCATCGTTCAGCCATTTGGCTTTGAGCATGGCCAGCTCACGGGCGCCGCCCTCAAAGTTTCCGCCTGGCGTGAAGTCGAGCATTGCCCGGACGAATCCACGCGGCTCTGCAATGGCGCTCGATGGTAGTGGCGCCTGAACGCTGCGACTGCGGTCGGGAAAACGGAAGTCGAAGTAGTAGCGTTGCTCGCCGGTGATGATGTCTTTTTCGAGGTAATCCAGGCTGGGGATGCAGTTGGATATTTGCGCTATCTTCACATTGCGGGAAAAGATCTCGCGGTTGCCGTCCACCTTGTCTTCGCCCAGATCCTTGCTCAGGTCTGCTTGGTTGACCCGGGCCGAATACAGTTGGTTACGAAACTCCAGCAGATAGAAGCCGGCTGGCCGGCGCAGGTACAGCAAGTAGGCGAGTTTGTTTGTGCTTTCAGCGGTGAACAGCCGGCCGCGATAACAAGCGTCGTCCAGAAATTTGTCGTCCAGTTCACCATCCCGGTACACATCATCCCAATCGCGTTCGCCGGCGAGAGCAACCCAGGCTATTTCTGTCATGCCGCGCAGCATCTTCAGATACTTGGGAATGTATTTGTGACCGGCTTTGTCGTCATCAAGGCCGATGACCCATGTCACCAGCTTGCCTTTGTTCGCTTCCACAATCGCCCAAGGGAAGTTCACGCAACTGATCGATGCGATCGCCTTTTTGCCGGCCAGGTGTAGAGCGATCGCGTGGAAGATCCCTTCCACTATGTAGACCCGATCGCTCTTTTCAATGGTTTGCCCTGGTGGCGTCCAGCCGCTGTTCTGGTAAGACATTTCGAACTTGATGCCAGCTTTGTCGCCTTTGTTTGCGGCAACCATGCTCTCGTCGATGATCCTTTCCCAGTAACCGTTGCACAGCGGAAAGCGGACGGTATCGGCCCAGACGCCTGACTTCATCTTGCGTTTAGCTTGGGCGTACCAGCCGGCGAGTTTGGCTACATCAAAACCGCGGTTGCGCTTTAGATAGGCGTCTGCCGTGGCGTTGGGATTGGCTTCTGTAGCCGGGAAACGCTCGCTCAAGTTTTCGAACAGGTAGCTGTAACGCTCCCGTGTGTTCTGTTCGAACTGGCACTCGTTATCGCGGTTGCACTTCAACCGATAGGGCTTTTCGCGACTGATGAACAGCTTCTGCTGGCCGCAGTTAGGACAGGTTCCTTTCTGTAGGTACTTATCACTGATGTCCTTGAAGTCCAGCTCTCTATCGTTTTCCAACGCCTTGACGACGTCAGTCTGATAGATCTCTTCGAATTGGTCGGAGGTGATGCGTGTTCTTGCGTTCATCACCGTGCCTTAGCGCTTGGAAGAGGTCGGTTTGGCAGACACGCGTTCGGCTTGTTCTGCTGCTTCCATGGCCAAAGCGACCATATTGATCAACAGTGCTTCTTTAGATCCCTCGGCCTTGGCGCGAATGAGGATTCGGCCGCGCTCGATGTCATTGCGGATCGCACGTTCGGACTGTCCCGACCGACGCGCAAGCTCCCGAACTGTCGTGTAAGGCGTGTCTATGGTGATCTGCATTTGATAAGCTCCTTCGTCATATGTGCAGTAAAAGTACACATATGAGGATATTAAGTACTCAAATGAGTAAGGTCAAGGGGCGCACATGGAACTCGGGCAAAAGCTCAAGGAAATTCGTTTAACCGAGCGGCTGACTCAGTCGGAAATCTGTGAAGTGACAGGGATCAAGCTTGGGACATGGAAGGGCTACGAATACGGGGCACGGAAGGAGGTGAGTTCAGGCGAGTTACTGAAAATCACCACCCATCCTCGGTTCATGAAATACGCGCTCTGGCTGGTGACGGATCAGACGGCACCTGACTGTGGCCAGATAAGCCCAGTGATCGGTCAGTGAACCTCGGTGAAAAGCTGCGCCTTATACGTACTCGGGAGCGGCTTACCCAGTCTGAGATGTGTGAGCTTTCAGGTATCGGGATCAACACCTGGAAAGGGTATGAGTACGGGAGAAGTAAGACAGTCGCGTCGTCGGAGCTTCTGAAAATTACTCAGCACCCTCAGTTCACCAAATACACGATGTGGCTGATGACCGGCCAAACCATCCCGGAGGCAGGGCAGATCAGCCCTGTGTAAACCCGTGCCGATAAAGAAACTACCGGATGGCCGCTACGAGGTTGATTGTCGCCCCGATGGCAGCTACGGCTATCGAACCCGCAGAATTTTCCCTACAAAAAACGAAGCGACCCATTACCACAGTAAGGTCATGGGGGAGGCTGCGTCGGGGCGGGTTGCCAAACCTGCCAAGCACGACGCCAGAAGCATGCTTGAGTTGGTTAATCGCTGGTATGTCGTCCATGGGCAAAACCTGAAGACCGGCAAACAGCGTCTCGCGCTGTTGATCAGCATGGTCAATCGAATGGGGAACCCGAAGGCGCACAAGTTCACATCTGCTCACTTTGCGCAGTACCGCGCCGAGCGCGCAGAAGGTAAGCACTCCAGGACGACACCAGGCGCTGGCTACTCAAAGGGCGATGCGGATCCGAAACCTGTCAGCGCGAATATGCTGAATCATGAGCTGACGTATCTGCGTGCTGTATTCAACGAGCTGGCCAGGCTTGGCGAGTGGGATGCCGACAACCCGTTAGACAAGGTGCGCAAACTCAAGTTTGACGAAACAGAGATGGCCTACCTACTGGCGGATCAAATTCACCTGTTGTTGAGTGACCTGGCTACACGGGACTCAGACGCCGGGTTAATCGCTGAAGTGTGTCTGGCCACCGGTGCCAGGTGGGGCGAAGCGGAAGCGCTTCAACCGCGCCAGGTGCGAAATCAGATGGTGCACTACAGCCGCACGAAATCCAGCAAGAACCGGTCTGTGCCAATCTCGAAACGGCTTGAGGAACGATTGAAAGCCGCGCTGCCGTTCAGACCTTGCGCCATCACCTTTCGGCGTAGTGTTGAGGCGATCGGATTAGAGCTACCCGATGGGCAGATGACGCACGTCCTGCGACACACCTTCGCATCCCATTACATGATGAACGGCGGGGATATCCTGACGCTTCAAAAGGTGCTTGGGCATGCGACGTTGGCCATGACTCAAAAGTACGCTCACTTCAGCCCTGGACACTTGGCCGAGGTCGTCAATCTGAATCCGTTGGCCAGCCTCTTGGAGACGAAATCGGAAGTCGTTGAGGTGGCGTAAACGTCCGTCCAAAACTGAAATTGGACGAATTTTGGACGGAACGCATTTTGTGCAATCCATCTGACCGACTTTTTCAGATGCCAGAAACGACGAAAGCCACGTAATACGTGGCTTTCAATGTGGTGGGCCCACACGGACTTGAACCGTGGACCAAAGGATTATGAGTCCTCTGCTCTAACCAACTGAGCTATAGGCCCTCAGTAGGCCGCGGATTATAGCGATGGTTTCTCGGCTGTGCTATCCGAAAAATCCGATACGGCAATACGAAGAAACGTTGCGGCGAATTCTTCGGGCGGCAGGGGAAGGCTGACGATGTAGCCCTGGATCTGTTCGCACCCTTCGGCGGCGAGGAATTTCTGTTGGGCCTGGGTTTCCACGCCTTCGGCGATTACGGTGAATTGCATGCTCCGTCCCAGCGCGATGATGGCGCGCACAATCGCCGCGTCGTGGGGGTCGTCGGGCAGTCCGCGAACGAAAGACTGGTCGATTTTGAGGATGTCCAGCGGCAGGCGTTTGAGGTAACTGAGTGAGGAGTAGCCGGTGCCGAAGTCGTCGATCGCCAGTTGTACACCGAGGTGTTTGAGCTGGTGCAAGACGGCCAGCGCCTCTTCGGCCTGACTCATGATGAAATTTTCGGTAATTTCCAGTTGCAGTAAGCCTGGCTGCAGGCGGTTGTCCTTGAGCAGTTGTTCGATGCGTCCGAGCAGGTTTGGCTGGCGCAATTGCGCGCCGGCGAGGTTGACCGACAGCGGGCCGAGGCTTTCGTAGAGCTGATTCCACTCAAACATTTGCCGGCAGGCGGTTTCCAGCACCCAGTCGCCGATCTGCAGAATCATTCCGTTCTCTTCGGCCAATGGGATGAAGTGCTCGGGCGGTACGTCGCCGAAGGTCGGATGACGCCAGCGAATCAGTGCTTCGGCGCCCACCAGGCTGTGGTCGTCGAGACTGATTTTCGGTTGGTAATACAGATGCAACTCATCGCGTTCGATGGCCCGGCGCAGTTCGTGTTCCAGCGCCACGCGTTCGCTGGCCTGGGCGGTGAGGTCGCGGGTGTAGCTTTCGACGCGGTTGCGGCCCTTGGCTTTGGAGCGATACATCGCGGCGTCGGCGTTTTTCACCAGGGTGGCCACGTCGCAACCGTCGCGCGGATACATACTGGTGCCGATGCTGGCGCTGATGAAGAACTCGTGTTCGCCGGCCTGGAACGGTGCACCGAAGCAATTGAGCAGTTTGGTCGCGATATTGTCGGCGTCGCTCGCCTGTTGCAGGCCCGGGAGCAGGATGATGAATTCGTCGCCGCCTAGCCGCGCGACGGTGTCGATGTCGCGCACTTGTTCTTTCAACCGAACCGCGATCCCCCTGAGCAGCAGGTCACCGACGGGGTGGCCGAGGCTGTCGTTGATGTGTTTGAAGCGGTCGAGGTCCAGGAACAGCACCGCCCCTTGGCTGCCGTTTTCCTGCTGGTTGTTCAGCGCCATCAGCAAGCGGCTTTCGAACAGCGTACGGTTCGGCAGGCCGGTGAGCGGGTCGTGGTGGGCCTGGTAGTCGAGTTTGGCCTGGGCATGCTTGAGGCTGGAGATGTCGGCAAACACCGCAACGAAGTGAGTGATGAATTTGTCGCGGTTACGCACGGCGCTGATGGTCAGCCAGCTCGGATACAGTTCGCCGTTCTTGCGCCGGTTGGAAATCTCGCCCTGCCAGTGACCTTCGTGGGTCAGTTGATGCCACATGGCGGCATAAAACGCGCTGTCGTGCAGGCCCGAGGCGAGCAGGCGAGGGGTGTGGCCGAGCGCCTCGCTTTCGCTATAGCCGGTGATCTCGGTGAAGGCTCGGTTGACCGCGCTGATGTGTTGCTGGGTATCGGTGATCAATACGCCTTCGGCAGTGCTCTCGAACACGGTCGCAGCCTGTTGCAGTTTTTCCTGCATCAGGTGGCGTTCAGTGATGTCGCGGGCGATGGTCAACATGCAGTCTTCTTCGCCGATCGGCAGCGGACGGCTGGACACTTCGCACAGACGGATCTGCCCGTCGCTGCGGCGGATATGGCAGGTGAAGTCGCGGACGAAGCCGTCGCGATGCAGCAGGTCGAGCATCTGCTTGCGTTCGTTGAGGTTGACCCAGATCCCCAGGTCCAGCGCCGAGCGGTCTACCGACATCGCGCTGTTGAAGCCGGTGATGCGGCTGAAACCTTCGTTGACTTCCAGCAGCAAACCGTCGCTCTGGCGTGACAGCAGCAAACCGTCCGGTGAAGCGTGAAAGGCCTTGGCGAATTTCTCCTCCGAGGTTTGCAGTTGCTGTTGGGTTTCCTTGAGCTGAGTGATGTCGCGCACCACCACCACCAGTGCAGGCGTCGTGTCGAGGTCGAACGGCTCGGCGGAGATCAGGCCGGTGAACACCTGGCCGTTGTTGCGCCGGAAGGGCATCTCCAGGTTGCGGATGCTGCCGGCCTGCAAGCGCTGCAACAACCCCGGACCCACGCCGGGAATGCCCCAGATATTCAGGTCGGTGGCCGTCTGGCCGATGACTTCTTCGGCTTTCAGGCCTATCTGCTCCTCGAAGGCTTCGTTGACCTCCAGCAGGCAACCGTCGGATAGCCGCGCAATCACCAGAATGTCCGGACATTGCTGGAAGACCGAGGCGAATTTCTGCTCCGAGAGCCGCAAGGCTTCTTCGGTGCGCTTGGTCTCGCTGATGTCGATCATCAGTCCACGCATCACCGGTTCGTGGCCGTGTTCGATCAGGCTGACGATGTCGCGCACCCACAGACAGCGACCGTCGGCGGTGATCACCCGGTAATCGAGGCTGTGATCGCGTCCTGCCAGCACTTCGTGATCGCAGAAGCTCTGGGCGCGAGTCAGATCCGCCGGATGGATGATGTTGCGCCAGAAGCCGGGGACCAGCCAATGCGCCAGCGGATAACCGAGCAGGTCTTCAGCGTGGGGCGATACATAGCTGTAAGTGAAGTCGCTTATACGCGCCTCCCACGCAATGGCCGAAAGGCTCTCCACAAGGCCGCGATAGTGGTACTCGCTGCTGCGCAGTTCCTGTTCCAGGTCGATACGTCGGGCGATTTCCGAGCTCAGGCGCCGATTGATGCGGATGACGGCGGCCAGAATGATGACCAGCAATAACAGACCGGGAAGGCCGTAAACCAGCAAGTCAGACCAGAACGTTCGGTGATCGAGGACGTTACCGACCCAATGCTCTTGAATGCTGCTGATTTCAGCCGGGGTCATGTCTGCCAGGACTTTGTCCAGAATGCCCACCAGCATTTTGTTCTCGCGGGGCACAGCCATCGCCAGTTGATAGCGATATGGGGTTTCGCCGCTGACATACAAACCGTCGAGCTTGAGTTGACGCAGGCTCCAGACGCTTGAAGCGAGGTCGCCGACCACCGCGTCCACCTCATCGGTCGCCAGTGCCTGCAATGCCGAGCTGACATTGGGCATGGCGACAAGATTCAGGTCCGGGTGGTTGAGGCGAAGCAATTCGTGGGGCGCATAGTTTTTCACTACGGCAATTTTCAGGCCGTAGAGGTCTTCTATCTTGCGCGGTTGCGCGCCGCCGACATGGGACAGAATGACAATCGGGAAGTCGAGGTAAGGGCGGGTGAACGACAGGTAGTTCTGGCGCTCCGGGGTGGACATGATCCCCGGCAGCAGGTCGATCTTGCCGCTTTTGACCTGTTCCAGGACTTGCGTCCAGCTCGAAGGCTCGATGGGGGTGAGCTTGATCGCCAGACGCTGGCGTATGACGTCGATGTAGTCAGCCGCCAAGCCCTGATAGCGTGCCTGGTCATCGCGAAACTCAAAGGGCGGCCACGATGCATCCACACCCAGGTGCAAGTCGGGGTGAGCCGCCAGCCAGCTACGTTCTTCATCGGTCAGAGTCAGCGCGGCAGCCGTTGCGGTCCAGATCATCAGTGACAGCAAAAAAAGCACGGACGCCAGTCTGGGCATAACGCTCTCGTTATGGCTCAAGGGTGATTGTTTCGAGTGTAGACGGGGTATGCGGGGGGAGGGGGGAGCGAGGACTTTAATCTTCCACATAAACAAAACCCCCGGCCTGGGCCGGGGGTTCTGGTATCACTCGTCGAGGAAGGAGCGCAGATGCTCGCTTCGCGTCGGGTGGCGCAACTTGCGTAGCGCCTTGGCTTCGATCTGACGGATCCGCTCACGGGTCACGTCAAACTGTTTGCCGACTTCTTCAAGCGTATGGTCGGTGTTCATGTCGATACCGAAACGCATGCGCAGTACCTTGGCTTCACGAGCAGTGAGGCCGGACAGTACGTCACGGGTCGCTTCTTTAAGGCTCTCAACAGTGGCGACATCGATTGGCGACTGCATGGTCGAGTCTTCGATGAAGTCACCCAGATGGGAGTCTTCGTCATCACCGATCGGGGTTTCCATGGAGATCGGCTCTTTAGCGATCTTCAATACCTTGCGGATCTTGTCCTCAGGCATTTCCATGCGCTCGCCCAGCTCTTCCGGGGTCGGTTCGCGACCCATTTCCTGCAACATCTGGCGGGAAATACGGTTGAGCTTGTTGATCGTCTCGATCATGTGCACCGGAATACGGATGGTGCGGGCCTGGTCGGCAATCGAGCGAGTGATCGCTTGACGGATCCACCAGGTGGCATAAGTCGAGAACTTGTAACCGCGGCGGTATTCGAACTTGTCCACCGCTTTCATCAAACCGATGTTGCCTTCCTGGATCAGATCGAGGAATTGCAGGCCGCGGTTGGTGTACTTCTTGGCGATCGAGATCACCAGACGCAAGTTCGCTTCAACCATCTCTTTCTTCGCGCGGCGGGCCTTGGCCTCACCGATCGACATGCGACGGTTGATGTCCTTGATTTCTGCGATGGTCAGACCGGTTTCGGTTTCCAGCGCGATCAGTTTCTGCTGGCAACGAATGATGTCCGGCTGAACACGGCCGATGGCTTCGGCGTACTTGCTCTTGCCTTTGGCCAGGGCGTCGGACCAGCTTTCGTCAACTTCGTTGCTCGGGAATTGGCGCAGGAAATCGGTGCGAGGCATGCGTGCATCACGTACGCACAGCTGCATGATCGCGCGCTCTTGCTGACGCAGGCGATCCAGGGCACTGCGAACACGCTCGACCAGGCCTTCGAATTGCTTCGGGACCAGTTTGATCGGCATGAACAGCTCGGCCAGAGCCAGCAGCTCGGCAATCGCTGCCTTGTTGCTGCGACCGTGCTTTTTCAGAGCCTTGCGCGTGATTTCCATCTGATCGGACACAGCGCCGAAACGCTGGGCAGCGATAACCGGATCCGGACCGCTTTCGGCTTCTTCTTCGTCATCGGAAGAATCGGCTTCATCGTCGTCGGAATCGTCGTCCGCTTTCACGGCCTTCGGATCGACAGGCGGCGGCACTTCTGCCGCAGGCGGCGCGATGCCGTCGTCCGGGTCGATATAACCGCTCAGAACGTCGGACAGGCGACCACCTTCGGTGGTGACGCGGGTGTACTCCGAGAGAATGTGGTCAACCGTGCCAGGGAAGTGCGCGATCGCGCCCATCACTTCACGGATGCCCTCTTCGATCCGCTTGGCGATTTCGATTTCGCCTTCACGAGTCAGAAGCTCGACCGTACCCATTTCGCGCATGTACATGCGCACCGGGTCGGTGGTGCGACCGATATCGGTCTCCACCGCTGCCAACGCAGCGGCTGCTTCTTCCGCAGCGGCCTCGTCGGTATCGGCGTCGGCCAACATAAGGGCGTCCGCATCCGGAGCACTCTCGTGTACGGGGATCCCCATATCGTTAATCATGCGGATGATGTCTTCCACCTGCTCCGGATCTGAAATATCCTCGGGCAGGTGGTCGTTGACCTCGGCGTAAGTCAGATACTTCTGCTCACGACCCAGTTTGATCAACTCAATAATACGAGACTGCTGTTGCGCTTTTCCGGACATAACACCCTATCCACTGAAGGTCTTGGCGGGCAAAAAACAAGCCGAGGATTATACCTGAGCTATGACCTCACGCGCCAGTTGAGGTCGGGTTTGATGCGGAAACATTGCGACTCAATAGGTCGCGCAGTTGATTTTTCTCTTCGATACTCAGTTCGCTTTGACGCGCTTTGCTGAGCAACTGTTCCAGATTTCGCTCGCGTTGGCGGGCTGACAAGCTAGTAATGGTGTCGAAAAACTGTTGTTCAAGGTTATCTCCGTCAATCAACCACTCCTTTTCTGCCAGCGCCTTGAGCAAGCGACCCTGTTCAGTGCCGTGCCATCGTGCGATCAACTGAAATGAGTTTAGCTTGGGATTCTTCTGTACGGCTTCGAGCAGCGCCACAAGCAACTGGGCGTTGGTCTGATTTTCGTCCGCGATGTGCCCGGCGTCTTCGACGCGCTCGGCCAATTGCGGGTGATGGAGCAGTGTGCGCAGGGCCGTCAGGGTCGGTGACTCCACGCCGATGGGCGTGCGCGGGCGTTGTTGATCACGATCGCCGCCGCGCTTGCCATTCTTGTCCCAGGGTTTCTTGTCCCACTTCTTGCCGCCGGCGCCGGGTTTCTTCGGCGTCCACTCCTGCTGCGGCACATACATGTCCTGTGCCTGCGGCTGATGGTAGTCGCTGTAGTCCGGCATTGCGTCGTAATCGATGCCCGGATCGTAGGCGGGTGGCGCTTCCTGCGGCGCACTTTGCGCCAGTTGACTGACGGTTTCGCTGCTCAGGCCGGTGATTTCGGTCAAGCGCTGACGCATCAGGATGCGCAGGTTGGCGCCCGGTACTTTGTCGATCAACGGTGCGGCGAGGGTGGCCATGTGGGCCTTGCCTTCGAGTGAGCGTGGATCGGCCTCTTCTGTCAGTTGCTGGAAAAAATAATCCGCCAGCGGTTGGGCGTGCTGATTGATTCGGGCTTTGAAAGCATCGGTGCCTTCGGCGCGGACCAGGGTGTCCGGGTCTTCGCCCTCGGGCAGGAACAGGAATCGCGCGCGGCGACCGTCTTGCAGGCTCGACAGTGTTGCTTCGAGTGCGCGCCAGGCGGCGTTGCGGCCGGCCTGGTCGCCGTCAAAGCAGAACAGTACGTTCGGCACGACGCGGAACAAGCGCTTCAAGTGCTCTTCGCTGGTGGCGGTGCCCAGTGTCGCGACAGCATTGCGCAAGCCTTGCTGGGCGAGGGCGATGACGTCCATGTAGCCCTCGACGACGATTATTTCGTCGAGGTTGCGGTTGTTCTTGCGTGCTTCATAAAGGCCGTAGAGTTCCTGGCCTTTATGGAATACCGGGGTTTCCGGCGAGTTCAGGTATTTGGGCTTGTCATCGCCGAGCACGCGCCCACCGAAAGCGATGATCCGGCCTCGGGTGTCGCGGATCGGGAACATCACGCGATCACGGAAGCGGTCATAGCGTTTGCCGGTTTCGGCGTTCTCGATCAGCAGGCCGGCGTCGATCATGGCTTTTTGCTGCAATGTGTCGCTGCTCAAATGCTTGAGCAGGTTATCCCAGCCGGGCGGTGCGAAGCCGAGGCCGAAATCCCGAGCGATCTCGCCAGTCAGGCCACGGCCCTTGAGGTAATCCACTGCGGCTTTGCGCGATGGATGGCTCTTCAGTGCCTGCCGGTAAAAGTCGGCGGCGGCGCTAAGCAGCGGATACAGCGGCGAGTCGGTCGGCTGTCGCGGTTTGTGCTGACGGCCACCTTCTTCGCGGGGGATTTCCATGCCGGCAGCTTTCGCCAGATCTTCGATAGCCTGGGGGAAGTCCAGGTTGTCATGATCCATAAGAAAGCCGAGGGCATTACCGCCAGCGCCGCAGCCAAAGCAGTAATAGAACTGCTTGTCGGGACTGACACTGAACGAGGGGGTTTTCTCTTTGTGAAACGGGCAGCAGGCGGTGTAGTTCTTGCCGGCTTTTTTCAGTTGCACACGCGAGCTGACCACGTCGACGATGTCGGTGCGGTTCAGGAGGTCGTCAATAAAGCTCTGGGGAATCAGCCCGGCCATGGCGTTCTCGTCGTCTGCGCTGTAATAAGTCCGATGCGAAGGGCGGCCGAACACGGTTCGTTGCTCGAAGCGCGCAAAATGTGCGGCTCGACCGGTGTCGTCTGCTTGATCGCTGTCGGGAAGTGTATCTGCCGAAAATCCACTGACGTTAATGCCTATCAGTTTTCGACTATTTGAAAGTGTTGCGCTGAATCCGCTGACGGCCGGTTAATGGCCTCGGATAGCTCAATAAAACGGGCACGCATGCAGGTGCCTTGGGCTGATCGTCGTTAGAGAAATCAGTGGGTGTGCTCGTCAGTAGCCTTGAAAGGCTCGTCAGAAAAGACGTGCACCGCTGGCAAAAGAGCCAGGCCTGACGCGGTGAAGCAGATTTGTCTAAGTCGCGTCTGCGGCTTCGACGGTGAAGCATCAAGCGTTTTACGCAAATGCCATTAGCCCGGCTGAGGGCCGGGCTTAGGCAAGAAGCTTGCTACGAACGTCTGTGTATTAGTACAGACGAACGGCGCGGCGCTGTTCGCGCTGAACTTTCTTGGCGTGACGCTTAACAGCGGCTGCTGCTTTACGCTTACGCTCAGAAGTTGGCTTCTCGTAAAATTCGCGGCTACGAACTTCAGCCAGTACACCGGCTTTTTCGCAGGAGCGCTTGAAACGACGCAGAGCTACGTCGAAGGGTTCGTTCTCTTTAACTTTGACGGCTGGCATCCAGAGCTACCTTCATTCATTACCGGGGTCAACATCCTCGCGGCAAAAGAGCACTTGAAGACGTCGGTTTTTAAGGGTTGCGGATGTTAACCCCTCATCGCTCGGAATGCAAAGCCTCTGATCGAAAACCGCTGGCCGGGGCATCACGCGGCGACTATTATGCGCGCCTTCGAATTCAGCCTAAACAAGGCGCAAACCCATGCTAGTACTGGGATTAGAAACCTCCTGCGACGAAACCGGTGTCGCATTATATGACAGTGAACGCGGCTTGCTGGCCGACGCATTGTTCAGTCAGATCGACTTGCATCGTGCCTACGGCGGTGTGGTGCCTGAGCTGGCCTCGCGTGATCACGTCAAACGCATGCTGCCCTTGATTCGTCAGGTGTTGGCCGAGGCTGACTGCGTGCCCACCGAGATCGATGCGATCGCTTATACCGCAGGTCCTGGCCTGGTGGGTGCGCTACTGGTCGGCGCTTCTTGCGCACAAGCGCTGGCCTTTGCCTGGGGCATTCCGGCGCTGGGTGTGCACCACATGGAAGGCCATTTGCTGGCGCCGATGCTGGAACCGAAACCGCCGCAATTCCCGTTCGTCGCTTTGTTGGTCTCCGGTGGCCATACGCAGTTGGTTCAGGTCGATGGCATTGGCCGATACAGCCTGCTCGGCGAGACCCTTGATGACGCCGCCGGTGAAGCTTTCGACAAAACCGCGAAAATGATGGGCCTCAATTACCCGGGCGGGCCGGAAATCGCCAAGCTGGCGGAAAAGGGTGTCGCGGGACGTTTTACTTTTCCGCGTCCGATGTGCGATCGCCCGGGGCTTGATTTCAGCTTCAGTGGTCTGAAAACCTTCGCACTCAACACTTGGCAGCAGTGCGTCAGCGCCGGGGACGACGGCGAGCAAGCCCGCTGCGACATCGCGCTGGCGTTCCAGCAGGCCGTGGTGGAGACTCTGACCATCAAGTGCAAGCGTGCCCTGAAACAGGCCGGCATGAAGCGTTTGGTGATCGCCGGTGGCGTCAGCGCCAACAAGGCATTGCGCGTTTCGCTGGAGAAAATGCTCGGCGACATGAAGGGCGACGTGTTTTATGCGCGCCCCGAGTTTTGTACCGACAATGGCGCGATGATTGCGTTTGCCGGCTGCCAGCGTTTGCAAGCCGGTCAGCAGGAAAGCCTGGCGATCAGCGTGCAGGCGCGCTGGCCGATGGAGCAGTTGTCGGCGTTGTAATGAGCGTCGCTCTTGAACGGTATTTAGAAATGCCGTTCGCGCCCGGCAAACAGGTCGCGTAGATTGCCGCGGTGGCGCCAGACGATGAGCAGTGTCAATGCGCACATCGGCAACAGCGCCTCCGGTTCCTGCCAGGCGAGCAACGGCAGGGTCAGCGGTGTCGCAATCAGGGCCGCCAGCGAGCTGGTACGGGTCAGGTAGAACGTCAGCAGCCAGGCGCACACCGCCAGCAGGGCTGCGGGCGGATACAGCCCCAGCAGCATGCCGGCAGCAGTGGCGACACCTTTGCCGCCGCGAAAACGGAAATACAGCGGGAACAGGTGACCGATCACGGCGCACACGCCGATCCAGGCCTGATCTTGCAGCGACAGGCCTGCTGCGGATGCGATCAGGACTGGCAGCAGGCCTTTGCACAGATCACCCAGCAGGGTCAGGATCGCCAGTTTGCGACCGGCCAGGCGCAGCATGTTGGTGGCGCCAGCATTACCCGAGCCACTCATTCGCGGATCCGGGTTTCCGGTCAGGCGGCTGAGCAAAATGGCGAAGGACAGCGAGCCGAGCAGGTAGGCGAGAGTCGCCAGTAACCAAAACATGCTAACTATTCCGGGCGAGGACGCCCTGATTCTAACGGCGCATTGCGCCCTTGTCGTGCAGCGGAGAAAAGTGCTTGGACAGAGTATTTATCGAGGGCCTGGAAGTTGACACCGTCATCGGTGCCTACGACTGGGAGCGCGGCATCCGACAGTGCCTGCGTCTTGATCTGAGCTTCGCCTGGGACAATCGCCCGGCCGCCGCCGGTGACGACCTGACCCTGGCGCTCGACTACGCTAGCGTTTCCACGCGTATTCAGGCTTTTGCCGAGCAGGCGCAGTTTCAGTTGGTCGAGACCTTCGCTGAGCGTCTGGTCGAGGTGCTGATGACTGAATTCAAGATCACTTGGGTGCGTCTGAAGCTGACCAAGCCTGGCGCCGTGCCGGCCGCCAAAGGCGGAGTGGGTGTGGAGATCGAGCGCGGATGTCGCTGACTCAGGTCTATCTCGGGCTCGGTAGTAACATCGAGCGCGAAACCCATTTGCGTGCCGGTCTTGATGCGCTGGCCACGTTTCTGGTGGGTATCCGCTGTTCGGCGGTGTTCGAGAGCCAGCCGGTAGGCGTCAAGAGCGGGCCGTTCTTCAATTTCGTGGTCTCGGCGTTTACCGATTTGCCGTTGATGGAGCTGGATCGCCGGTTGAAATTCATTGAGGCCGATAACGGCCGTTATGCCCCGGATCGCAAGGGGTTGCCGCTGGATATCGACGTGCTGTTGTACGGCGATCTGGCGGGCAATTTCGACGGGCTGGTGCTGCCCCGAGCCGAAATTTTGAAAAATGCCTTTGTGTTGTGGCCGTTGTCGTTGATTGCCCCGGATCGCGTGCATCCGGGTGTGGGAAAAAGCTTCGCGACGTTGTGGGCTGAGGCACAGATTGATCAGGTCTTGGCGCCGGTGAGGTTTGAGTGGCGGGGTGAGCAATTGACCCCTTCAGTTCTGTGTTGACCTGACTGACACCTTCGCGAGCAAGTCAGCGCCCGCATTGGAGCGCATGTTACCTGTGAGCGCTGGCTTGCTCGCGAAGCTGTTCAGCAGGCCGAAGCTTCCTTGTAAGTCTTCAAGGCCTTGAGCCGCTCGCGCTTGAGCGCCTCGCCCAGTTCCGGGCCCTTGAATCCCTTCTCCAGCAACGGTTGCACCGCCACACCTCGCGCCACTGTTGCGGCGCCACGCAAGTAATCGGCCTGTGGATAACTGCGCTGCTCCAACCCTTTACGGCCTCGCGCATCCATCTCGCAGGCGGCAATGAACTCCTCAAAACGCTGCGGTCGGCGATACACGTCAAAACTCTGCAATAACTCCAGCAATGTCGATGCTTTCAACTCCAGAGCGCGGTGGCCATGGGTGTGATACTGGCCAACCAGCACGGCCAGTTCCTGGCAATCTTTCGGCGCCTTGAACCGCGCGTTGACGGCTTTGATCAGCTTCAGCCCTTTGTGCTCGTGGGCAATGTGCCGCGGCCATTCTTCTTCAGGGGTCAGGCCTTTGCCGAGGTCGTGCAGCAGGCAGGCCCAGCGCACGGTCAGTGGTTGCTTGTGCAGCGCTGATTGCTCCAGCACGCTCAACGTGTGAATGCCGCTATCGATTTCCGGGTGATGAATTTCCGGTTGCGGTACGCCAAACAGCGCGTTGACTTCCGGCATCAGCACCTTCAAAGCGCCGCATTCGCGCAGCACCTCAATGAACACCTGTGGCTGATTTTCCATCAGTGCCCGGGAGATTTCTTTCCAGCTGCGTTCAGCCGTCAGCGCCTCCAGTTCGCCCGAATCGCTGAGCTGACTCATCAGCTCCAGGGTCTCGGGTGCAATGCTGAAACCCAGCTCGGCGTATCGGGCCGCGAAGCGTGCAACGCGCAGTACACGGAGTGGATCTTCGGCGAACGCCGGAGAAACGTGGCGCAGAACTCGAGCCTCCAGATCGCGCTGGCCATGGTACGGATCGGTCAGATTTTGCTGATCGTCCTCGGCCATGGCGTTGATGGTCAGGTCACGGCGGATCAGGTCTTCTTCAAGTGTGACTTCGGGACTGGCGTGGAAAGTAAAACCGCCATAGCCACGACCGCTTTTGCGCTCAGTGCGGGCGAGGGCGTATTCCTCGCCGCTTTTTGGGTGAAGAAACACCGGGAAGTCTGCGCCAACCGGGCGATAACCCTTGGCGAGCATTTCTTCCGTAGTAGCGCCAACGACCACCCAATCGACATCGGTGACCGGTTTGCCCAGCAAGCGATCACGTACTGCACCGCCAACCTTGAAAATCTGCATAAAAAACCTCCGTTAGCCCGACAGGATAACCCTTGCGTCGGACTTTCGGAGGCCGCTAGCGGATCAAAGATGAATGACGGCCAGGTCGAGTCGACCGTAATCCCCTTCGCTGTGTTCACTGCGTGGCGGTACGTGATGGGTTTTCATGATCTGGTCGCCTTGCAGGGTTTCCAGATGAATGTCGAAGCCCCACAAGCGATGCAAGTGCTTGAGCACCTCGTCAGTGGAGTCACCCAGCGGTTTGCGGTCGTGTTGCTGGTGGCGCAGGGTCAGCGAGCGGTCGCCGCGACGATCGATGCTGTATATCTGCACGTTCGGTTCACGATTGCCGAGGTTGTACTGCGCAGCCAGGGTTTCGCGAATGATCCGGTAACCGGTTTCGTCGTGAATCGCCGGCACCAATAGATCGTCCTTTTGATCGTCATCGAGGATGCTGAACAGCTTGAGATCGCGGATCACCTTCGGTGACAGGTACTGAAGGATGAAGCTTTCGTCCTTGAAACTGCTCATGGCGAACTTGATGGACGACAACCAGTCAGTCCCGGCGATCTCGGGGAACCAGTGACGGTCTTCTTCTGTGGGTTCTTCGCACATGCGGCGAATGTCACGGTACATGGCAAAGCCGAGTGCGTAGGGGTTGATGCCGTTGTAGTAAGGGCTGTCGAAGCCTGGCTGGAACACCACGCTGGTATGCGATGTGAGAAATTCCATCATGAAACCATCGGTGACCAGACCCTCGTCGTACAGGTCGTTCATCAACGTGTAGTGCCAGAACGTCGCCCAGCCCTCGTTCATTACCTGAGTCTGGCGTTGCGGATAGAAATACTGGGCGATCTTGCGCACGATCCGCACGATTTCGCGCTGCCACGGCTCCAGCAACGGCGCGTGTTTCTCGATGAAGTAGAGAATGTTTTCCTGCGGCTCGGCCGGGAAGCGGGCGTTATCCTTGTCGCTGTACTTGTCGGCGCCTTTGGGGATGGTGCGCCACAGATCGTTGATCTGCTTCTGCAGGTGTTCTTCGCGATCCTTCTGCCGCCGGCGTTCTTCTTCGGCGGAAATCGGATAAGGGCGTTTGTAGCGGTCGACGCCGTAGTTCATCAGTGCGTGGCAGGAGTCGAGCAGGTCTTCTACCGCATCAATGCCATGGCGTTCTTCACATTGCATGATGTACTGCTTGGCGAACACCAGATAATCGATGATCGAACTGGCGTCGGTCCAGGTGCGGAACAGGTAGTTGCCCTTGAAGAAACTGTTGTGGCCATAGCAGGCATGGGCCACCACCAGAGCCTGCATGCAGATGGTGTTTTCCTCCATCAGATAGGCGATGCACGGATCGGAGTTGATGACGATCTCGTACGCCAGCCCCATCTGCCCGCGGCTGTATGATTTTTCGGTGCTGAGGAAGTGTTTGCCGTAGGACCAGTGGTGGTAACCCAGCGGCATGCCGACCGAAGCGTACGCATCCATCATTTGCTCGGCGGTGATCACTTCGATCTGGTTGGGGTAGGTGTCCAGCGCATAGCCCGCCGCGATGCGGGCGATCTCGCGGTCGTAGGTCTGGATCAGCTCGAATGTCCATTCGGAGCCGGTGGAAATGGGTTGGCGCTTCTGCTCTTTGGCGGTCATGTCACTAACCTGCGCTGGAAGAGTTCACGGAAGACCGGATAGATATCCCCGGCCGAGACCAGTTGCTGTTGGGCAAACGTGTCAGAGAAGGCTTCGGCGATACGTTCGTATTCGTACCACAAGGCCTGATGTTCGCGCGGGGTGATTTCCACATAAGTGTAGTACTGCACAAACGGCATGATCTGGTTGATCAGGATGTCGCGGCAGATCGGTGAGTCGTCGTTCCAGTTGTCGCCGTCGGAAGCCTGAGCCGCGTAGATGTTCCACTCGTTGCTCGGATAGCGCTCGGCCATGATCTCCTGCATCATTTTCAAGGCGCTGGAGACGATGGTGCCCCCGGTTTCCCGCGAGTAGAAAAACTCCTCTTCGTCGACTTCACGGGCACTGGTGTGGTGACGGATGAACACCACGTCGATCTTGTCGTAGTTTCGCTTCAAAAACAGGTACAGCAGGATGAAAAAGCGCTTGGCGATGTCCTTGGTCGCCTGGGTCATGGAGCCGGAGACGTCCATCAGGCAGAACATCACCGCTTTGGAGCTTGGATTCGGCTGCTTGACCAGCAAGTTGTATTTAAGGTCAAAGGTGTCGAGAAACGGCACGCGATGGATGCGCGCGCTGAGTTTTTCGATCTCCGTCTCGATTTCCTGAATGTCGCCGAAGTTGTCTGGCTCCTCGCGCTTGAGGCGCGCCAGTTCTTCTTTGGCTTCACGCAGTTTTGCGCGGCTGCTGCCGGACAGGGCGATGCGCCGCGCATGAGCTGAGCGCAGGGTGCGGATGATGTTGATGCGTGAGGGATTACCTTCGTTACTGATCCCCGCGCGAACGGTCTTGAACGTGTCAGTACCGGTCAGATTGCGTTTGACCAGGTTGGGCAGTTCGAGGTCTTCGAACATGAATTCGAGGAATTCTTCCTGAGTGATCTGGAAGACGAACTCGTCCATGCCCTCGCCAGAGTTGCCGGCCTTGCCCGGTCCACGTCCGCCGCCCGGTGGGCGAGCGATGTGTTCGCCGGCGGTGAATTCCTTGTTGCCGGGATGAACAACCGTCTGCTTGCCGCCGCGACCATGGTGAAGTACCGGTTCATCGATGTCGCGACCGGGAATGCTGATCTGCTCGCCGTGCTCCATATCGGTAATGGAGCGCCGGCTGACCGCCTCTTCGACAGCCTTCTTGATGTGGTCACGGTAACGTCGCAGAAAGCGCTGACGGTTCACCGTGCTCTTGTTCTTGCCATTGAGACGTCGGTCGATTACATAGCTCATAGGCCCCTCCGGGGAGCTTGAAGTCGTAAGCCTCAAGCTGCAAGCGATGCGCCGTCAGTTCCCGATATCGGGGCTCACCCGCTTTTCTCTTGCAGCTTGCAGCTAGAAGCTTGCAACTGCTTCACTGCGACTTCCGGACCCGTAGGTACCATTCGGAAAGTAGCCGTACCTGTTTGTCGGTGTAGCCACGTTCGACCATTCGTGTAACGAAGTCGTTGTGCTTTTGTTGATCCTCCTTGCTGGCCTTGGCGTTGAAGCTGATGACCGGCAGCAGGTCTTCGGTGTTCGAGAACATTTTCTTCTCGATGACCACCCGCAGTTTTTCGTAGCTGAGCCAGGTCGGGTTCTTGCCGTTGTTGTTGGCCCGTGCGCGCAGTACGAAGTTGACGATCTCGTTGCGAAAATCCTTCGGATTGCTGATGCCGGCCGGTTTTTCGATTTTTTCCAGTTCTTCGTTCAGGGCTACGCGGTTGAGAATCTCGCCGGTTTCCGGATCGCGGTATTCCTGATCCTGAATCCAGAAGTCTGCGTACAGCACGTAGCGGTCGAAAATGTTCTGGCCGTACTCGCTGTAGGATTCCAGGTACGCGGTCTGAATCTCCTTGCCGATGAACTCGATGTAGCGCGGTGCCAGGTATTCCTTCAGATAACGCAGATAGCGCTCGCGCGTCTCGGCCTGAAACTGCTCCTGTTCGATCTGCTGTTCCAGGACGTAGAGCAGGTGCACCGGGTTGGCGGCGATTTCATGGGGATCGAAGTTGAAGACTTTCGACAGGATCTTGAACGCGAAGCGGGTCGACAGGCCGTTCATCCCCTCGTCGACGCCGGCCGAGTCGCGGTACTCCTGAATCGATTTGGCTTTTGGGTCGGTGTCCTTGAGGTTTTCGCCGTCGTACACGCGCATTTTCGAATAGATGTTGGAGTTTTCCGGCTCCTTGAGGCGTGACAGCACGGTGAACTGCGCCAGCATCTTCAAGGTGTCGGGCGCGCAGTGGGCCTTGGCCAGGGAGCTGTTGAACAGCAGCTTGTCGTAGATTTTTACTTCATCGCTGACTCGCAGGCAGTACGGCACCTTGACGATGTAGATCCGGTCGATGAACGCCTCGTTGTTCTTGTTGTTGCGGAAGGTATGCCATTCCGACTCGTTGGAGTGGGCGAGCAGAATCCCGGTGAACGGAATCGCGCCCAGACCTTCGGTACTGTTGTAGTTGCCTTCCTGTGTGGCGGTCAGCAACGGGTGGAGCACCTTGATTGGTGCCTTGAACATTTCGACGAATTCCATCAGGCCCTGGTTGGCCCGGCACAGCGCACCCGAATAGCTGTAGGCGTCCGCGTCGTTCTGTGGGTATTCCTCGAGTTTACGGATGTCGACCTTGCCGACCAGCGCCGAAATATCCTGGTTGTTCTCGTCACCCGGTTCGGTTTTGGCCACGGCGATCTGGTTGAGGATCGACGGGTACAGCTTGACCACGCGGAACTGGCTGATGTCGCCGCCGAATTCGGCCAGGCGTTTGGTTGCCCATGGCGACATGATGGTGTTCAGGTAGCGCCGAGGGATGCCGAAGTCCTCTTCGAGGATCGCGCCATCTTCGGTGGCGTTGAACAGACCCAGCGGAGACTCGAATACCGGCGAGCCCTTGATTGCATAGAAAGGCACTTTTTCCATCAGCTGTTTCAGCTTCTCGGCCAGGGACGATTTACCGCCACCGACTGGGCCGAGCAGATAGAGGATCTGTTTCTTCTCTTCCAGGCCTTGGGCGGCATGGCGGAAATACGAGACGATCTGGTCGATGCATTCTTCCATCCCGTGGAAGTCTTCAAAGGCCGGATAGCGACGGATCACCTTGTTGGAGAAGATGCGTGACAGCCTCGAATTGGTCGAGGTGTCGAGCAGTTCCGGTTCGCCAATAGCCATTAACAGACGCTCGGCGGCGGAAACATAGGCGCTGCGATCCGTTTTGCACAGCTCCAGGTACTCCTGCAGTGAGAGTTCTTCCTGGCGTGTGGACTCGAAGCGTTGTTGGAAGTGGCTAAAGATACTCATGACGTCACCTCGCTCGATACGTGGAGCCGACGCCGGATCAGTCAGTCGATGCTGGCAAGCGGCCGTCGTGGCTGCTTGTTTACCCCCCAGAACACTTTCGCGGTCGACAACCTTGAAAGTCACTCCCGATGACCCGTGCGCCGGTGTACCGGCTCTCCCCTGTTTTGGATGGCCTGGGCTTAAGGATAGTTGGGAATTCGGGAGGTAAAGGCGAGATACGTAATTATGTGTGGCAGACCGTTTGTCTGCCCAGCGCGGGCCCACGGCAGCCGGGGCTCGCGCCTGACAAAAAAATTATTGCGCGCAGCTTTGAGCGGTTTCTGCAGGATAAGTCGTACGCCATAGCTCGAAGCCGCCGTCCATGCTGTAGACGTCGGAGAAGCCCTGGCTGATCAGGTACGCTGCTGCGCTCTGGCTGGAATTACCGTGATAGCAGACCACTACCAGTGGTGCGTCGAGGTCGGCGTTACGGATGAAATCGGCGATGGAATGGTTGTCCATATGTTGGGAGCCGGCAATGTGCAGCGCGGCGTAGGTTTGCGGGTCGCGGACGTCGATCACGACGGCGCCTTTCTCGCGCAGGGCCTGGGCTTGTTCCGGGGGGATTCGTTTGACTTCGCTCATGGCGGGTTCCTGTAGCTCGGCTGAATACGCAGTCTAGCGTGGTGTGCTGACTGGCGAGGTGTTGAGGGTAAGTGGTGCGACTGACGGCAGGACGCCACCGTGTTCGTCGCATTTGCATGACAGGCGTTCACCGCTGTCGACGTTCATCAGGGTCAGGCTGCCACCCCACACGCAACCGGTGTCGAGCGCTGCGATGCCCGGTTCGCTGACCTGGCCTTCGAGGGCGGCCCAGTGACCGAAGATGATCCGCAAGCCGCGGGTCTTGCGCTCCTTGTGCAGGAACCACGGTTTATAGCCCGGCGGTGCGGTATCGAGGCCTTCCTTGCTCTTGAGGTCAAGTTTGCCTTCGGCGGTGCAGAAACGCATGCGGGTGAAATAGTTGGTGATCACGCGCAGGCGAGGTACACCTTGCAGGTCGCTGTCCCATTTTGCCGGCTCGTTGCCGTACATGCCGTCGAGATAAAGCGGCAGCAGATTATCGTCACGCAGCGCCGCTTCGGCTTCGGCGGCCAGCTTCAAGGCTTTGCGCAGCGACCATTGCGGCGGTATGCCGGCATGCACCATGGCGACGTCACGTTGTTCGTCGTAGTGCATGAGCTTTTGCTGGCGCAGCCACTCAAGCAAGTCGGCGGCGTCGGGTGCGTCGAGAATCTCGCGCAGGGTGTCGGATTTCTTCAGGCGTTCGATGTTTTTTGCGGCGGCCAGCAGGTGCAGGTCATGATTGCCGAGCACACAGACCAGTGACTCGCGCATGCCATATAGAAATCGCAGGGTTTGCAGCGACTGTGGGCCGCGGTTGACCAGGTCACCTGCCAGCCACAGCCGATCGATCGCCGGATCGAACGCGACCTGCTTGAGCAGGCACTTGAGCGGTTCGAGGCAGCCCTGCAGGTCGCCGACGGCATACGTGGCCATCAGTGCAGCGCTCCGGGAACGGCGAGACGAAAGGGTTTGATGATCGCGTCGAAATGCTTGCCGTCGTCGGCGACCATTTCGTAGGTGCCTTGCATGGTGCCAACCTTGGTGGTCATTACCGTGCCGCTGCTGTAGGTGTGGCTTTCGCCTGCATCGATCAACGGTTGCTGACCCACGACACCTGCACCGCGCACTTCTTCGACGTGCCCGTCTCCGTCGGTGATGACCCAGTGTCGCGACATCAGTCGCGCCGGCTTGTCGCCGTTGTTCTGTACGGTGATGGTGTAGGCGAAGGCAAAGCGGTCGTGCTCGGGTTGCGATTGGTCTGCCAGATAGTGGGTAACCACGCTGACATCGACCTGGTAACGGGAATCGGACATGCAAAAGGCCTTAAACGAAGCGGAACGCGGGGCGTAGCTGATGGGGAATCAGTCTAGGCAAGTATCGGGCAGTAAACCAGAGTGGCGTCCTGCCCGATAGCGTTCATCACTTGTCAGTCGGCGGCGGGCGTCTCTGGGGCTTGCTCGCTGAGCTTGTCGGCCAGGCGCACGAAGGCGGCCAGATCCAGTTGCTCGGGGCGCAGGCTGCCATCGACACCGGCGGCTTCGATCTCGGCAGACGTCATCAATTGCTTGAGCGTGTTGCGCAGGGTCTTGCGGCGCTGGTTGAAGGCTTCGCGCACAACGCGCTCCAGCAGGCGATGATCCTTGGCCGGGTGCGGCAGTACCGCGTGCGGGACCAGACGGACGATAGCCGAGTCGACTTTCGGCGGTGGGTTGAACGCTCCCGGGCCGACGTTGAACAGGTGTTCCACGCGGCAGTGGTACTGAACCATGATCGACAGGCGACCCCAATCACCGCCACCAGGACCCGCTGCCAGTCGCTCGACAACTTCCTTTTGCAGCATGAAGTGCATGTCGCGAATGATGCCGGCGTTGCTCAGCAGGTGGAAAATCAGTGGCGTAGAGATGTTGTAAGGCAGGTTGCCGACTACGCGCAGGCTGTTCGGCGTGGCGTTGAGCGTATTGAAGTCGAACTTCAGCGCATCGCCTTGATGCAGGTTGAAGTTGCTCTTGCCGGCGAACTGCTGGTTGAGGATCGGGATCAGGTCCTTGTCCAACTCCACGACGTCAAGTTGTGCGCCGGAGTTGAGCAGGCCGGCGGTCAGCGCGCCCTGGCCCGGGCCGATTTCCAGCAGGCGGTCTTCGGACTTGGCGCTGATGGAGCGCAGGATGCGGTCGATAACGCCGGCATCGTGCAGGAAGTTCTGGCCAAAGCGTTTGCGCGCCTTGTGTTGGTATTGCTCGGTCATAAACGGGTCTCGGCCATCTGGTAGGCGGTTTCCAGGGCGACTTGCAGGCTGCCGGTATCGATCTTGCCGCTGCCGGCCAGATCCAGGGCGGTGCCGTGGTCGACCGAAGTGCGGATGATCGGCAGGCCGAGGGTCACGTTGACGGCGGCGCCGAAGCCTTTGTACTTCAGTACGGGCAAGCCCTGGTCGTGGTACATCGCCAGCACTGCGTCGCAGTGCTCCAGATATTTGGGGGTAAACAGAGTGTCGGCAGGCAGCGGGCCACGAAGGTCCATGCCCTCGCCGCGCAGGCGCTCTAATGTGGGTTCGATGATGTCGATTTCTTCATGGCCCAGGTGTCCGCCTTCACCGGCGTGCGGGTTGAGCCCGCACACCAGAATGCGTGGCCGGGCGATGCCGAATTTGTCTTGCAGGTCGGCGTGCAGAATCCGCGTGACCCGCTCCAGTCGTTGCGGCGTGATCGCATCGGCAACCTCGCGCAGGGGCAGGTGAGTGGTGACCAGTGCCACGCGCAAACCGCGTGTGGCAAGCATCATCACCACTTGCGCGGTGTGGGTCAGATCGGCGAGAAATTCCGTGTGTCCGGAGAACGCGATGCCTGACTCATTGATCACGCCTTTGTGTACTGGCGCGGTGATCATCCCGGCGAATTCGCCGTTCAGGCAGCCATTGCCAGCGCGGGTCAGGGTTTCGAGGACGAAGGCCGCGTTGGCCTTGTCCAGTTGCCCGGTCACCACGGGGGCGCTGAGCGGCGTATCCCAGACGTAAAGGCTATGTTCAGGTGCGGGCGCATCTGGCCATTGACCGGGCGCAACATCCAGCAGATTGACGGCCAGCCCCAGCTGCGCGGCCCGCTCAAGGAGCAGGCCGCGGCTGGTGATGGCAATCAGGGGGTGAGGCTGGGCTTGCGAGGCGAGCAGCAGGCACAGGTCGGGACCGATGCCGGCTGGTTCGCCGGGTGTCAGCGCGAAACGCTTGGGTTTCACTGCGCTGCCTGGTCTGCACCAGGAAGTTTGATCTCTACGTACGCTTCGTCACGGATCTGACGCAGCCAGGTTTGCAGCTCTTCGTCGTATTTGCGATTACGCAATACCGTCATGGCTTGCTGCTCGCGGGCTTGTTCAGTGCTGTCAGTGGCGCGACGGCCAAGGACTTCCAGAACGTGCCAGCCGTATTGGGTCTTGAATGGCTTGGACAGCTGACCTTGAGGGGTCTTGGCCATTACTTCGCGGAATTCCGGAACCAGTACGTTCGGGTCGATCCAGTTCAGGTCGCCGCCGTTGAGGGCCGAACCCGGGTCTTCGGAGTAGCTTTTCGCCAGGGTGGCGAAATCTTCACCGGCCAGAATCCGCTCGTACAGCGATTGAACCAAGGCCTTGGTCTTGGCTTCGTCGCGGATCGGGCTTGGCTTGACCAGGATGTGGCGCACATGCACTTCATCGCGGGTTTGAGTTTCGCCACCACGCTTGGCCAGCAACTTCAGGATGATGAAGCCACCTGGCGTGCGTGCAGGCTGAGTCACGTCGCCGACGGCCATGCTGCTCAACTCGCGATCGAACGGAGGTGGCAACTGCGCGGCTTTACGCCAGCCCATGTCGCCGCCTTCCAGTGCGTTGTCGCTGGCGGATTTGGCGACGGCCAATTGACCGAAGTCGGCGCCTTGCTTGAGCTGCTGGTAAATCTCCATGGCCTGACGCGCGGCATTCTGAATCGCTTCAGAGTTGGCGCTTTCCGGGGTCGGAATCAGGATGTTGGCCAGGTGCAGTTCTTCGGACAATTGCATCTTGCCCAGGTCGGAGGCGAGGAAGTTCTTCACTTCCTGTTCCGACACCTGAATGCGTTCTGCTACACGGCGCTGACGTACACGGCTGATGATCATTTCGCGACGGATCTGGTCGCGGGCGTCGTCGTAAGACAGGCCGTCGTGAGCCAGAGCAGCACGGAATTGATCCACCGTCATGTTGTTGCGCTGGGCAATGGTGCCAACAGCCTGGTTCAGTTCTTCATCGGTAATGCGGATACCGGAACGTTCGCCGATCTGCAATTGCAGGTTCTCGACGATCAGGCGTTCGAGCACCTGCTGATCCAGTACGCCTGGAGGCGGCAAACCGCCCCCACGCTTGGCGATGGTCTGCTGAACTTCGTGGACACGCTGATCCAGTTGGCTCTGCATGACCACGTCGCTGTCGACGATCGCTACCACTTTATCGATGGGCTGTACTGCAGCATTCGCCGCAGTACCCAGGAACAGCGCGCCCAGCACAAGCGGGCGCAGACAATCAGAAAGCTTGGTCTTCACGTTCACGATAACCTTGAATGCCTTTGTCGAGGAAGCTCTCTACCTTGGCGCCAGTGAGGCCACCGAGTCCCTTCAGAACAATTTGGAGGAAGACGCCATGGTCGCCTTTTTCGTTTTCCGGTGCGTTCTGACTGAACTCGTCATAGGAAACCCAGTAACGGTTGATCAGGCGCAGTTTCCAGCAGCAGTTGTCGTACTCGAAACCACCGAAGGCTTCCAGGGTACGGTTACGGTTGTAGTCATACTGCCAGCGGCTGATGGCGTTCCACTGCGGCACGATCGGCCAGATCACCGAGAAGTCGTGCTGTTTGATTTTGTAGTAGTCCTTCACGTAGCCAGGCTGGCCTGGAGTGCCGTAGTCACCACCACCCACCGACCATTTACCGGTGTTCTGGTCGTAGCGAACCTGGTCATTGCGATAGCGATAGCCGGCGTTGATGACCTTGTTCGGGTTGTCTTCAGGCTGGTAGTGGAACATTGCACTGCCGGAACGTGGGCTGCGGCTGTCCGGATCCCAGTTGTAATCGGCCGTGGTGCGCCAATCACGGTTCCAGCGGTATTCGTATTCCAGTGCATATGGCGAAACGTTGGATTTCGCGTCATCACGGGTTTTTGCATCGATGCCCGGCAATTGGACTTCGCGATCCTTGAAGTACAGGGCCTGGCCGACGCTGATGCGTTGACGCTCGAAACCATTGTCTTCGATCCAGCGGCTGGTTACGCCCAGCGACAGTTTGTTCTCGTCGCCGACACGGTCGGAGCCGGAGAAACGGTTGTCACGGAACAGCGACGCGTAGTTGAAGGTGTATTCGCTGGTGTCGAACACCGGAATGTCCTTCTGATCTTCCTCAGGAACGTAGAGGTAGAACAGGCGCGGTTCCAGGGTCTGGCGGTAGTTCTTGCCAAAGAACGACGTGTTACGGTCGAAGTACAGGCCGCTGTCGATGCTGGCGATTGGCACGCCGCGGTTCTGGTTGCTGCCGAAGGTGCCACCGACGTATCTGGTGCCATTACGCGCTGCGGCTGCCTGTTGGTCAATGATGCCTTGTTTACCGGTACCGTCCAGATCCAATTGATACTGGGTGTACTGGTACTTGAGCGATGGCTTCAGGAAGCCATAGGTCCAGTTCATCGGGAGGCTGACACCCGGCTTGAGGTTCAGACGGTCGCCGTTGGCACGGGCCAAGCCAGTTACGTTATTGTCCAGTCGCCGTTCAACAGTGCCGTCCTCGTTTGTGAAATTGCCATTTTGCAGATCACGATCAAACCGAACAAGCTCGGTCTCGTAATCGAAATTCAAACCTTGCGGGTGATACGGCAGCTGACCATTGAAGGTGATCTGCGGCAAACGATCATACGGCGTGATGTTCGAAACGGTTGCCAACTGATACGCCTGAGCGTTCAACCGCGCGGTATAGCTGTCGCCACGATAGGTAACCGCGCCCTGCTGGTTCACGTAGTCGCTGGATTTCACACCAATCTGATCGGTCTGCAGATCCTGGAAGTAATACGGATCGCTGATCTTGGTGTAGTCAACTTCAGTGAGCACGCGGGAGTCGAGACCGCCCTTGTGCTGCCAGTTGTACATGTATCGGGTTTTTTCGTAATCGGTCTGCTTGCTGCGTTCGGTGTCGTCATCGTTCAGGTACGCAGCGCCGAACTGGCCTTCGCTGGACTTGGTCAGATAACGGAACTCACCTTCCACCAACATGCCACGCTTGCTCATGTAACGTGGATACAACGTGGCGTCGTAATTAGGCGCCAGGTTGAAGTAGTACGGCGTTACCAGCATGAAGCCGGTGTCGCTGCCGGTGCCGATGGTCGGCGGCAGGAAGCCCGACTGGCGACGGTCATCGATCGGGAAGTAGATGTACGGCGTGTACAGGATCGGAATGTCTTTGACGCGCAACGTCACGTTGGTCGCGGTACCGAAGCCGGTGGCCGGGTTCAGGGTGATGTTGTTGCCCTTGAGCTGCCAGGCGTTGCTGTTCGGTTCGCACGTGGTGTACGTGCCGTCCTTCAAGCGGATGATCGCGTTTTCGGCACGCTTGGCGTACAGCGCGTTACCGCGAATGCGCGATTTGTGCATCACGTATTCGGCGTTGTCGACCTTGGCTTCGCCAGTGTCGAGCTGCACATCGGCGTGGTCGCCAACGATCAGCGCGCCGTTGTCACGGATACGCACGTCGCCACTGAGCTCGGCGCGGCTCTCGGCCTGATACAGGCTGGCCTCGTCGGACTCGACCTGCATGCTGCCCTGACGCAGGACGACATCACCGGCCAGCGTACCGACTTGATCATCGGTGTTATAGCGAGAGGCTTTTGCGCCGATAAAGGTCGGAGCATCGCTTTTATTCGTCTTGTCATTCATGCCAGGACGAATCGGCTCGATATAAGCACCTGAGCAATATGGACCGGTCTCGGCCAATTGGGCGGCGGTGAGCTTCTCGCGCGCAACCCAGTCGAGGTGACTGAAGTCTTCGCTACGGGATTTCAAACCGCGGCCCTTGGCTTCGGTGACCAGCACGGGCTTGGCGCCAGTGTCGGTGGTCGAACCGTTCTGTGCCGGGGCTTCGCCGGTGGCGCTGACGGCACTGCCGTCATGCACCGGACGCGGCGGCAATGCAGCGGCCGGCGTCTTGGGCGAACAGTCCCAGGCACCCGTAGCCGATACAGAGCAGTCATACTGCTCGGCGGCGACAACGAATTGACTGGCCAGAGGTTGCATAGCCAGCAGACTGCCGGTTACCAACAACGGAAATTTTTTACGAAACGCGGGGGATTTCAATGCCATCTTATTAGTCCGGGCTTCCTGCGTGCCATCTGCCCGCGGTGTGGGCCGCACGCCTCTCGATGGTCTGAAAAAGATGCTGGATAATAAAGCATGACCCGCTTGACGGCTAGCGCCGTCGGAGACCCTTGCAATGCCTGACCAAGATGTACGCTTGCAACACCTGAAACTTTGGCTCGATGAGCAGTTGGCAAACCTTTTTGCAGATCAGGGTTGGGGCGCCGTGCCCCCGGCCACGTTGACCGCGGCCAGTAGCGACGCGAGTTTTCGCCGTTACTTCCGTTGGGAGGGCGCGGGTCGCAGCTTCGTCGTCATGGACGCGCCGCCCCCCCAGGAAAACTGCAAACCGTTCGTGGATATCGCCTTTTTGCTGGCGAAATCCGGAATAAATGTGCCGAAAATTTATGCAGAAGACCTCGAACGCGGATTTCTTTTGCTCAATGACCTGGGCAACAAGACCTATCTGGACGTGATCGACACTGAAAATGCCGACGCATTGTTCAACGATGCCCTGCAAGCATTGCTGGCTTTTCAGCAGTTGCCGATGGTTGCGCCGTTGCCCAGTTATGACGTTGCTTTACTGCGCCGCGAGCTGGAACTGTTCCCTGAGTGGTACGTGAAGCGTGAACTCGGTGTCGAGTTCGATGCGACTCAGCAACAACAGTGGCAGCAGGTCAGCGATCTGTTGATCAATAGCGCCCTGGCCCAGCCAAAAGTGCTGGTGCACCGCGACTACATGCCGCGCAATCTGATGCTCAGCGAGCCAAATCCCGGTGTGCTTGATTTCCAGGATGCGGTGTATGGCCCCGTGACCTACGACGTGACCTGTCTGTTCAAGGACGCCTTCCTCAGTTGGCCTGAGGAGCGCGTACACGGATGGCTGGAGCGTTACTGGCAGCAAGCCTCGGTGCTGAACATCCCGGTGCAGCCAGATTTTCAAGACTTCCTGCGCGCCAGCGACCTGATGGGTGTGCAGCGTCACCTGAAAGTCATCGGCATCTTCGCGCGCATCTGCCATCGCGACGGCAAGCCGCGTTATCTGGCCGATGTACCGCGCTTCTTCTCTTATATAGAGGCGGTGATCGCTCGTCGTCCTGAGCTGGCGGAACTGCAAGCGCTGTTCACCAGTCTGCGTGGTGGAGCGACGGCATGAAGGCAATGATTCTGGCAGCAGGCAAAGGTGAGCGCATGCGCCCGCTGACCCTGACCACGCCCAAACCGCTGGTGCGTGCCGGCGGCGTCCCGTTGATCGAATATCACCTGCGCGCCCTCGCAGCAGCCGGATTCAACGAGATCGTGATCAATCACGCCTGGCTGGGTCAGCAGATCGAGGATTACCTGGGCGATGGCTCGCAGTTTGGGGTGAGCATTCAGTACTCGCCGGAAGGCGAGCCGCTGGAAACCGGCGGCGGTATTTTCCGGGCGCTGCCGTTGCTCGGTGACGACGCGTTTCTGGTGGTCAACGGTGACATCTGGACCGATTACGACTTCAGCGTGCTGCACCAACCGATCCCCGGTCTGGCGCATCTGGTGCTGGCGGACAATCCGGCGCATCACCCTGCCGGTGATTTCTCACTGGTTGACGGGCAAGTGATTGATGGCCAGGCGGATGCCGCGACGCTGACTTACAGCGGCATCGCCGTGCTCCATCCGCAACTGTTCGAGGGTTGTGCACACGGCGCCTTCAAACTGGCGCCGTTGCTGCGCAAGGCCATGTCTGAAGGCGAGGTTACTGGCGAGCGACTCAAGGGCCATTGGGTTGATGTCGGCACGCACGAGCGTCTGGCCGAAGCTCAAACCTTGATAGAAGCGAGTCGCTGATATGTTGTGGCCAGGGACTCTGATTGGAGCCGGAGCGGGTTTTGCTATCGCCAGCATTCCGGGGGCCATGCTTGGGGCGTTGTTGGGGCAGGCGCTGGATCGGCGCCTGCACTTGCAGAGCTGGGGGCATCTGCGGGAAAAACTCGGTGGTCGGTCGGTGTTGCGCAACGACGAATTGTTGTTTGTGTTGCTCGGGCGTCTGGCCAAGAGTGATGGCCGGGTCACGGACGGGCATATTCAGCAGGCGCGCAACGAGATGCGAGCGCTGGAAATGAGCGACCCGGCGATGCGTCGGGCGATTGCGGCGTTCAATCGCGGCAAGTCCGGCAGTGATCGTCTGCGCGGCTATCTTCGGCGTTTGAGTGCGCAGCCGCACGCGGCCGAAGGCGTATTGCGTGCGTGTTGTCGGATGGTCTGGGCCGACGGTCGAGCTGGCGTCAGTGAGCGGGAGTTGCTGGCGCAGTGGGGTAAATGGCTGGGCTGGACGACGCATCAGGTGCAGGCACTGGCCAGTGATTACGAGCCCGGCAAGCGGCCAATCGTCAGTGCGGCGGTGAGCTATCAGGAAGCGATGCGTCTGCTGGGTGTTTCGGTGTCCAGCGAGCCGGCGCAGATCAAACGGGCTTATCGACGTTTGCTCAGTCGGCATCATCCGGACAAGATTGCCGGCAGCGGTGCGACACCGGCACAGGTGCGTGAAGCGACCGAGAAAACCCGCGATTTGCACAACGCCTACACGTTGATTCGGGAACGGCGGGATTTTCGTTAGGCACTAGATGGGTGTTGTTAGCACTTGCCTCTTTGCGAGCAAGCCCGCTCCCACATTCGATCGCGTTTGTTCAGTTGAAATGCAATCAAGTGTGGGAGCGGGCTTGCTCGCGAATGGGGCAACTCGGCGCTGGATCAGTCCGGGTTCTGCGGATTCAACCAACCACGCACCCGGCGGAACAATTGTTCCTGCTCTGCCTTGTTGTCCGGCAGTGCCTTGAGTGCGACTTGGCTGAACGCCGAAGTCTTCAAACGCTTGCTCGCCTGCATCCGTTCCAGCGCCGCATGGCGATCCAGCGGTTTGTCCATGTAGAAAATATCAGCGGTCGGCAACTTCAGCATGGGCGTGAGTTCGGCCAGTGGTGGTTTGGCCTTGGTCGGGACCTGCGCATCGACCATGACAAACTTCTCGACCTGCGCCGTTTGCTTCTCGCTCAAATAACGCGCTGCCCAGTAGGCCCCCGTGCCGTGACCGAGCACCACGATACGGCGTGCGCTCTGCTGTTCGGCGTAGGCAATGGCTGCGTCGATGCGCGCGAAGATGCGTTCGGCATCCGCTTTGGCTTGTTCTTCCGTTGTTTCGGCCACCACCTGATCGGCCACCTCCGCTTCACCGCCAGCCGCTTGTTCGATCGGTTGCGCAGTGGTGGCATCCTTGCTGCCACTTTCGGGGGCTTTCGCTGGTGCCGCCGCTTCGATCACGCGCGGTGCGATGACATCGCTTTGCAGGTCGGGCAGGGTGATGCTCAGGCTGCTCCATTCGACGTCCGGCAATTTTTGCCGTAACGGGCCGATTGCCTGAGGCCAGTCAGCTGTTTCGCCCGCGCCGGGGATGATAATCACCGCGCCTTTGGGTTCGGCGGTATTGGCCGGTTTCCACAGGGCAAGGAAGGTCTCGCTGCCAGCCTGCAATTGTTGCTGTTCTTGCGTCGGGACGATACGTTCCAGTGCCGCCGCCTCTTCCTGACTACGCTCAAGCAGTGGCTGACGTTCGACGGGTTTTTCTTCAGCGGGTTGGGCCGACGTGGTGGCAGGCGCCGGATCGGCCGCTTCGACGGAAAACGCACAAGGCAGGATCAGCGACAGGCACAATGCTGGCATTGCCAGGCGGTAGACAGAGGGCATCGGTTATTCCAGGCCAGAAAGTATCCCGGCAGCCTAATGGGTTGGTCAGAATTTGTCAGTGTATGGGGCTTCAATGAAGCGATTTTGCTGCCTGTGGGTTATCGGCTGTTTGTGGTTTCCCTTGATGGGCTGGGCCGCGCCTGCGCCACCGGCACACGTTGCACAATTGTCAGAGGGCCAGCAGCAATGGTTGGCGCAACACCATGAACTGCGTGTCGGTCTGGTGTTGCAGGCGCCCTTTGCGCAGTACGACCGACGCTTGCAGCGCCTGTCCGGGGCCAACGTCGAGTTGATGAAATGGCTGGCCCGGGCTCTTAATATCGAGTTGAGCTGGCGTAATTTTCAGGATCTGGCGCAATTGGAAACCGCTTTGCGCGACGGCGAGATCGACATCGCCCCGGGCCTGACCCAGACGCCGAGTGCCCTGCGTCTGTGGAAGTTTTCCGATCCATACATGCGTGTCCCGCAACTGGTGGTCAGCGATCAAAAGTCCAGCGGAGCAGTGGATCTGGAAAAAATCGACAGCCAGACTCGCGTCGCCATCCGCATGCCGAGTGCCACCGCCGACTATCTGCGCAGCAACTATCCCCATCTGAATCTGCAAGGCGTGCCGCTGGAGCGTCAGGCGTTGCAGTTGCTGCTGAGTCAGCAGGCCTCTTACGCGGTGATTGATGAGGCACAACTCGGTCGGTTGTCGGCCGAGCCCGAGTTTGCCGAACTGGTGGTGGTCGGTGATGTGGGCCTGCCGCAATTGCTGCGAGTCGCCTCACGTCGCGATTGGCCGGAACTGGCGGGCATTGTCCAGAGTGCCTTGAACGCAATCCCGGCCAGGGATCTGGAGCGCCTGCACAATCAATGGCTGCAACCCAAATACCCGCGACTGACGGAGTCGCCGGGGTTCTGGCAGAACCTCAGTCTGTTGTTCGCGGTGATGCTGCTCAGTTGCGCGGCGATTGTGTTCTGGCAGCGGCGCCAGCAACAGAGCCTTGAGCAACGTCTGCTCGCCGCACGGGAAGACATCGCCCTGCGCGCAGCCAGCGAAGAGGCGTTGCGCCTGACGCAGTTCTCCATCGATCAAAGTACAGTCGGCATCCTTTGGGTCAACTGGGACAGTCATGTTCGCTATGCCAACCGCGCGGCGGAAAACATGCTCGGCTACCCCTCTGGCGCACTCATCGAACGACCGCTGATCGACTTCGAACCGGGTCTGCACATGGACCGCTGGCTCAGCCTGTGGAAGCGCGCGCGGACCAGTGAAGAAGGCCCGCTGAGCTTCGAAACCAGTTGCGTGCGCGCCGATGGCAGCATCCTGCCGGCTGACGTATCGCTGAGCTTTCTGCGTTTTCGCGAGAGTGAATATCTGGTGGTTTACCTCACCGATGTCACGGAACGCCGTCGCGCGTTGGCGGCGTTGCAGGAAAGTGAGGCAAGGCTGCAGGGGATCGCCGCCAATGTACCGGGGCTGGTGTTCCGTCTGGAGCGGGCGCCAGTGACCGGGCAGATCGACTTTGCCTATATCAGCGAGGGCAGCGAAAGTCTGGTCGGTTACGCGCCGGCGGCGATTGCCCATCGCGACATGGGCCTGCGCAGTCTGGTGCACCCGGACGACAAGGCCGGTTATCACCGCACGCAGGATCACGCGCTGGATACCGACAGCGATTGGTCGTGGCAGGGGCGAATCCTCACGCGCCAGGGTGAGCAGCGTTGGGCCGAGATCAAGGCGATCACCCGTCAGTTGGAGGATGGCGCCTATGTCTGGGACGGCATCGTCTGGGACATCACCGAGAGCAAGCGCATCGAACTGGAACTGGCGGCATCGCGTGAGCAACTGCGTGAACTGTCGGCGCACCTTGAAAGTGTCCGCGAAGAAGAGAAGGCGCGCATTGCTCGTGAGGTTCACGATGAATTGGGGCAGATGCTGACGGTGCTCAAACTCGAAACATCGATGTGCGAACTGGCTTACGCGCAACTGGACCCAGGGCTGAATGAGCGATTGAACAGCATGAAACGCCTGATCGCCCAATTGTTCCAGTTGGTGCGCGATGTGGCGACGGCGCTACGGCCGCCGATTCTGGATGCCGGGATCGCTTCGGCGATTGAATGGCAGGCCCGCCGATTCGAAGCGCGCACGCAAATTCCGTGTCTGGTGCAGGTGCCGGATAATCTGCCGGCGCTGAGCGATGCCAAGGCGATTGGCTTGTTCCGTATCCTGCAGGAAGCGTTGACCAACGTGATGCGCCATGCTCAGGCGCATACTGTGGAGCTGACGCTGGCGCTGGAAGGCGACGAATTGTGTCTGACGGTCAGCGATGATGGCGTAGGCTTTGTCGCCCCTACGGGCAGGGCGACGTCGTTTGGTCTGGTCGGCATGCGTGAGCGGGTGCTGATCATGGGCGGGCGCTTGGCGCTTGAGAGTGAGCCGGGGGAGGGCACCAGTCTGAATGTTTGGGTGCCGGTGGATGAGGTTTGACTGAATCTGGAGAAGAACGTGATCCGAGTACTGGTAGCCGAAGACCACACCATTGTCCGAGAAGGCATCAAGCAATTGATTGGCCTGGCCAAGGACCTGCAAGTGGTGGGGGAGGCGAGCAATGGTGAGCAACTGCTTGAAACCCTGCGTCATGTGCCGTGCGAAGTGGTGTTGCTGGACATCTCCATGCCTGGGGTCAACGGCCTTGAGGCGATCCCGCGAATCCGTGCGCTGAACAATCCGCCGGCCATTCTGGTGTTGTCGATGCACGACGAAGCACAAATGGCGGCACGGGCATTGAAGGTCGGAGCGGCCGGCTACGCGACCAAGGACAGCGATCCGGCGCTGTTGCTGACCGCCATTCGCAAAGTCGCGGCGGGCGGGCGCTACATCGATCCGGATCTGGCTGATCGGATGGTCTTCGAGGTTGGCCTGACTGATGCGCGACCGTTGCACTCTTTGTTGTCGGAGCGCGAATTCTCGGTGTTCGAGCGCTTGGCGCAAGGCGCCAACGTCAACGACATCGCCCAGCAACTGGCCCTGAGCAGCAAGACCATCAGCACGCACAAGGCGCGGTTGATGCAGAAACTCAACATTACTTCGCTGGCCGAACTGGTCAAATACGCGATGGAACACAAACTCCTCTGAAGATCACCGCAATCAAAAACGGTGGGAGGGGGCTTGCTCCCGAATACGGTGTATCAGCCGCCAACTAAGTTGGATGACCCACTGCATTCGGGAGCAAGCCCCCTCCCACATGGAATCTTCACTGTGTTCCGGATTGTGGGCATATCCGTTAGCGACAGCGGCTAGTGCCTGCTCTGTTGGCTCGCAGCTTGTCGCTCGCGGCTGCCTTGTCCAAACGCGCCATCCTTGTAGGGCAATCCCTACCCCCAACCTTCCATCCGGCTGAGGCGATTCTCTCCTGCGCCCCGATTTGCGTGCCTGTCAGCAGCCACTAGGCTTAACCCACAAGCAGTCATCAACAACAAAGGTGCGGGTATGAGCCAGGTCGATTCAAACGCAGGGGCCAGTGATGTGTTGGTCAGCTTTCGTGGAGTGCAGAAGAGCTACGACGGCGAGAACCTGATCGTCAAAGACCTCAACGTGGACATTCGCAAAGGCGAGTTCCTGACCCTGCTCGGGCCGTCCGGCTCCGGCAAGACCACCAGCCTGATGATGCTCGCCGGTTTTGAAACACCGACGGCCGGGGAAATCCTTCTGGACGGGCGTGCGATCAACAACGTACCGCCGCACAAGCGCGACATCGGCATGGTGTTCCAGAACTACGCACTGTTCCCGCACATGACCGTGGCCGAGAACCTTGCGTTCCCGCTGACCGTGCGCGGCCTGAACAAGAGCGACGTCGGCGACAAGGTCAAGAAAGTCTTGAGCATGGTTCAGCTCGACGCGTTCGCCTCACGCTATCCGGCACAGTTGTCCGGTGGCCAGCAACAGCGTGTGGCACTGGCTCGTGCGTTGGTGTTCGAACCGCAACTGGTACTGATGGACGAACCGCTCGGCGCCCTCGACAAACAACTGCGTGAACACATGCAGATGGAAATCAAGCACCTGCACCAGCGGCTCGGCGTGACCGTGGTCTACGTGACCCACGACCAGGGCGAAGCCCTGACCATGTCCGACCGCGTTGCGGTATTCCATCAGGGCGAAATTCAGCAGATCGCGCCGCCACGCGCCCTCTACGAAGAGCCGAAGAACACCTTTGTCGCCAACTTCATTGGCGAGAACAACCGCCTCAACGGCCGCTTGCTCAGCCAGAACGGCGAGCGCTGCGTGGTCGAACTCGGTCGTGGCGAGAAGGTCGAGGCGCTGGCGGTCAACGTCGGCCAGACCGGCGAACCGGTGACTTTGTCGATCCGCCCCGAGCGCGTCAGCCTCAACGGTTCGAGCGACCAATGCGTCAACCGCTTCTCAGGGAGGGTGGCGGAATTCATCTATCTGGGCGACCACGTCCGGGTGCGCCTGGAAGTCTGCGGCAAGACCGACTTCTTCGTGAAACAACCGATTGCCGAGCTCGATCCCGGGCTCACTGTCGGTGACGTGGTTCCGCTTGGCTGGCAGGTCGAGCACGTACGCGCGCTTGATCCTCTTTTAGAGGCGAACTGATCGCCCCGGCACTACCAACACCAACCCTGCACGTGGAGAGAACAATAAATGTTGAGATCCCTGAAGTTCACCGCCCTGACCCTGGGCCTGATGGGTGCGGCAAGCGCAATGGCCGCTGGCCCGGATTTGACCGTGGTGTCGTTTGGCGGGGCGAACAAGGCGGCGCAAGTCAAAGCCTTCTATGCACCGTGGGAAGCGGCGGGCAACGGCAAGATCATTGCCGGCGAGTACAACGGCGAAATGGCCAAGGTCAAAGCCATGGTCGATACCAAGAGCGTGTCGTGGGACCTGGTCGAGGTTGAATCGCCAGAACTGTCCCGTGGTTGCGACGAAGACATGTTCGAGCCACTGGACCCCGCGTTGTTCGGCAAGAGCGAAGACTACGTCAAAGGGGCGATCCAGCCTTGCGGCGTGGGTTTCTTCGTTTGGTCGACCGTACTGGCGTACAACGCCGACAAGCTGAAAACCGCGCCAACCAGTTGGGCTGATTTCTGGGACACCAAGAAATTCCCGGGCAAGCGTGGCCTGCGTAAAGGCGCCAAGTACACCCTCGAATTCGCCTTGATGGCCGATGGCGTTGCGCCGAAGGACGTCTACAAAGTGCTGGCCGGCAAGGATGGTCAGGACCGCGCGTTCAAGAAACTCGATGAGCTCAAACCCAGCATTCAGTGGTGGGAAGCCGGCGCTCAACCGCCGCAATACCTTGCTTCCGGCGACGTGGTCATGAGCTCGGCCTACAACGGTCGCATCGCTGCCGTGCAGAAAGAGTCCAACCTCCAAGTGGTCTGGAACGGCGGCATCTACGACTTCGACGCCTGGGCCATCCCGAAAGGTCTGGACGCCAAGCGTGCCGAAGCGGCGAAGAAGTTCATCGCCTACTCGGTGCAGCCGCAGCAGCAGAAGACGTACTCGGAAAACATCGCCTACGGCCCGGCCAACACCCAAGCCGTACCGCTGCTGTCCAAGGATGTTCTGAAAGACATGCCGACCACCCCGGAAAACATCGCCAACCAGGTGCAGATCGACGTCAGTTTCTGGGCTGACAACGGCGAGCAACTGGAACAGCGTTTCAACGCCTGGGCGGCGAAGTAACCCGAGGGCTCGCCCTCCTGTGGGAGCGGGCTTGCTCGCGAAAGCGCCAGTACATTCAACATTGATGTCGACTGACACGCCGCCTTCGCGAGCAAGTCGAATCGTCGCACCGTCGCCCCCACATTTGGATCTGTGTGCATCAATCGATCGAGGTGGTCCGCCACCTCTGTAACGATCAAAGATTTGCGGAGTACGTCATGGCCATCGCCGTTCCCCTGAACGAGGGCGCCAGCCCCACCTTGAAGCAGAAGCTCAAGCACGCCGAGCGGGTCAACCGCTGGAAGGCCCAGGCGTTGATTGCGCCGCTGGTGCTTTTTCTGTTGCTGGTGTTTCTCGTGCCGATCGTGGCGCTGCTCTACAAAAGCGTCGGCAACCCGGAAGTGGTCGGCGGCATGCCGCGCACCGTGGCGGCCATCGTCAGTTGGGACGGTCGCGGTCTACCCGCCGAACCGGTCTACAAGGCTGCCAGCGATGACCTCGCCGAAGCCCGGAAAAACTCGACGCTGGGCGATTTGTCCAAGCGCTTGAACATGGAGTTGGCCGGCTATCGCAGCCTGCTGACCAAAACGGCCCGGGCGCTGCCATTTGCCAGCGAGCCGGCCTCTTATAAAGCCGCCCTGGAAGCACTCGATGAGCGCTGGGGCGATCCGGCCTACTGGCAAGCGGTCAAGCGCAACACCAGCAGCATCACCCCGTATTACCTGCTGGCGGCAGTCGACCATCGCATCGACGACCTCGGCGAGATCGCCCCGGCCACCCCCGATCAGGCGATCTACCTCGATATCTTCGCCCGTACGTTCTGGATGGGCCTGGTCATCACCGTAATCTGCCTGCTGCTCGCTTATCCACTGGCTTATCTGCTGGCGAACTTGCCATCACGCCAGAGCAACCTGCTGATGATTCTGGTGCTGTTGCCGTTCTGGACCTCGATTCTGGTGCGCGTGGCCGCCTGGATCGTGTTGCTGCAATCGGGCGGTCTGATCAACGGCGCCCTGATGGCGATGGGCATCATCGATAAACCGCTGGAGTTGGTGTTCAACCGCACCGGCGTTTACATCTCGATGGTACACATCCTGCTGCCGTTCATGATTCTGCCGATCTACAGCGTGATGAAAGGCATCTCGCCAACCTACATGCGTGCCGCGATCTCGCTGGGCTGCCATCCGTTCGCCAGTTTCTGGCGGGTGTACTTCCCGCAGACCTACGCGGGTGTCGGCGCCGGTTGCCTGTTGGTGTTCATCCTCGCCATCGGCTACTACATCACCCCGGCGCTGCTCGGCAGCCCGAACGATCAGATGGTCAGCTACTTCGTCGCGTTCTACACCAACACCAGTATCAACTGGGGCATGGCCACCGCGCTGGGCGGCTTGCTGCTGCTGGCAACCGTGGTGCTTTATCTGATTTACAGCTGGCTGGTGGGCGCCAGTCGCCTGCGCCTGAGCTAAGGGGAATTTGAGATGCTGAGTCCTTACATGTCGCCCATCGAACGGGTGTGGTTCTACAGTTTGCGGATCCTGTGCGGCTTGATTTTGCTGTTCCTGATCCTGCCGGTGCTGGTGATCGTGCCGCTGTCGTTCAACTCGGGCAGTTTCCTGGTGTACCCGCTACAAGGCTTTTCGCTGCACTGGTATCAGGACTTCTTCGCCTCGGCGGAGTGGATGCGGGCGCTTCGCAACAGCATCATCGTGGCCCCGGCCGCAACCGCGCTGGCCATGGTCTTCGGTACGCTGGCAGCGATCGGCCTGACCCGTGGCGACTTTCCCGGCAAACCGCTGGTGATGGCGCTGGTGATTTCGCCGATGGTCGTGCCGGTGGTGATCATTGGTGTGGCCAGTTATCTGTTCTTTGCGCCACTGGGCCTGGGCAACAGCTTCTTCTCGCTGATCGTCGTGCATGCGGTACTCGGTGTGCCGTTTGTGATCATTACGGTGTCGGCGACGTTGCAGGGGTTTAACCATAATCTGGTGCGGGCGGCGGCCAGTCTTGGTGCTTCGCCGCTGACCGCGTTCCGTCGCGTGACTTTGCCGCTGATTGCGCCAGGGGTCATTTCCGGGGCGTTGTTTGCCTTTGCGACGTCGTTTGATGAAGTGGTGGTGACGTTGTTTCTGGCCGGGCCTGAGCAGGTTACGTTGCCTCGGCAGATGTTCAGCGGGATTCGCGAAAACCTCAGTCCGACGATTGCGGCTGCCGCGACCTTGCTGATCGCCTTCTCGGTGATCCTGCTGCTGACCCTGGAATGGTTGCGTGGCCGTAGTGAAAAACTGCGCACCGCCCAGGTCTAAAGCCGTACTCGGTGAAAACGGTGGGAGGGAGCAAGCCCCCTCCCACAAGGGATTTGTGTTGTGTGCGAAGTCTTGGGTTATTCACGACCTGAATAGCAGACAACCCCGAATCCCCAGCTAATCTTGTGCCCAGCTCCCCTATCTATAAGAGGCTGCGCACCATGAGTCTTTCCCAGTTCAAAATCGCTCACAAACTGATCACCGGCGCCGGCGCCATCGAGCAACTGGCGGCGGAACTCACCCGCCTCGACATCGACAACCCGCTGATCGTCACCGACGCCGCGCTGGTCAAATCCGGCACCGTTGAGCTGGCGCTGGTGCAACTGGGCGGGCGCGAGTACGAGATTTTCGACCGCGTGCTGCCGGACCCGGAAATCGCCATTGTCGAAGACTGCATGCGCGCGTACCGCGAGGGCGGGCATGACGGCTTGATTGGTCTGGGCGGCGGCAGTGCCATCGACATCGCCAAAAGTGTCGCCGCCTATGCCGGTTATCACGGCGCGCTGGAGGATCTGTTCGGCGTCGAACAGGTGCCACGCAAAGGCCCGCCACTGATCGCCATCCCGACCACCGCCGGCACCGGCTCGGAAGTGACCAACGTCGCCATTCTTTCGGACAAGGTTGCGCAACTGAAGAAAGGCATCGTCAGCGACTATCTATTACCGGACGTCGCGCTGGTCAGTCCGCAGATGACCCTGACGTGCCCACGCAGTGTCACCGCCGCCAGTGGCGTCGATGCGTTGGTGCATGCCATCGAATCCTATCTGTCGGTCAACGCCTCGCCGATCACCGATTCCCTGGCCATCGGCGCGATCAAACTGATCGCCAAGGCCCTGCCCAAGGCCTACGCCAACGGCGCCAACCTGCAAGCGCGGGAAGACATGGCCACCGCCAGCCTGATGGCCGGGATGGCCTTCGGTAACGCCGGGGTCGGTGCGGTGCATGCGCTGGCCTATCCGCTGGGCGGGCGTTTCAACATTGCCCATGGTGTCAGCAATGCGCTACTGCTGCCCTATGTCATGACCTGGAACAAGATGGCCTGCGTCGAGCGGATGCAGGATATTGCCGAAGCCATGGGGGTGAAGACCGCTCATCTGAGTGCCATTGAGGCAGCGGATAAAGCCGTGCAGGCCATGACCGACTTGTGTGCAGCGGTGGAGATTCCCGCCGGGTTGCGCAGTTTCGGTGTGCCGCAAGACGCGATCCCGGCCATGGCCTTGGAGGCCGCAGGCATTGAACGGCTGATGCGCAACAACCCCCGTAAACTCAGCGCTATTGATATCGAGAAGATCTACCGCGCCGCCTACTGATCATCGCCGTCACGGTGCGCGCGCGCAAACTTGAGGTATACAATGCGCGCCATCGTGATTTAGCTCAGTAAAGGTGCGTCATGCAGCCCTTCGTAATTGCTCCGTCGATTCTTTCCGCCGACTTCGCCCGCCTCGGCGAAGAAGTGGACAACGTCCTCGCCGCGGGTGCCGACTTCGTTCACTTCGATGTCATGGACAACCACTATGTGCCCAACCTGACCATCGGCCCGATGGTTTGCGCGGCATTGCGCAAGTACGGCGTCACTGCGCCGATTGACGCGCACCTGATGGTCAGCCCGGTGGATCGCATCGTTGGCGACTTCATCGAAGCCGGCGCCACCTACATCACCTTTCACCCGGAAGCCACGTTGCACGTCGATCGCTCGCTGCAACTGATCCGCGAGGGAGGCTGCAAGTCCGGTCTGGTGTTCAACCCAGCGACCCCGCTGGACGTGCTCAAGTACGTGATCGACAAGGTCGACATGGTTCTGCTGATGAGCGTCAACCCAGGCTTTGGCGGGCAGAAGTTCATTCCCGGCACCCTCGACAAACTGCGCGAAGCACGGGCGATCATCGATGCGTCGGGGCGTGACATCCGTCTGGAAATCGACGGCGGCGTCAACGTCAACAACATCCGTGAAATCGCTGCCGCTGGCGCCGACACCTTTGTGGCCGGCTCGGCGATCTTCAATGCACCGAACTATCAGGAAGTCATCGACAAGATGCGTTCCGAACTGGCGCTGGCGCGCCCATGAGCGGTTTTGAGCAGCTGTTCCCGGGCAAACTGCCACGGTTGGTGATGTTCGATCTGGATGGCACGCTGATCGACTCGGTTCCCGACCTGGCAGCGGCGGTGGACAACATGCTGCTCACCCTCGGCCGCCAGCCGGCGGGCATCGAGTCGGTGCGCGAGTGGGTTGGCAATGGCGCGCCGGTATTGGTGCGTCGTGCGCTGGCCGGCGGTATCGATCATGCCTCTGTGGATGACGTCGAAGCCGAGCAAGCGCTGGAAATTTTCATGCAGGCCTACGGCGCCAGCCACGAGCTGACCGTGGTCTATCCCGGCGTGCGCGACACGCTCAAATGGCTGCAAAAGCAAGGCGTGGCCATGGCGCTGATCACCAACAAGCCGGAGCGTTTCGTCGCGCCGCTGTTGGACCAGATGAAAATCGGCCGCTATTTCAAATGGATCATCGGCGGCGATACCTTGCCGCAGAAGAAACCCGACCCGGCCGCGCTGTTCTTCGTGATGAAAATGGCCAACATCCCGGCCTCGCAATCGCTGTTTGTCGGCGACTCGCGCAGTGACGTGCTGGCCGCGAAAGCGGCGGGGGTCAAATGTGTGGCACTGAGTTACGGCTACAACCATGGCCGACCGATTGCCGAGGAATACCCGGCACTGGTGATCGACGACCTGCGCAAGCTAATTCCCGGTTGCCTGGATCCGGCCGCTGAGATAACGTTGCCCGACGCTTCTCAATCCCCTTCTGGAAACGCCATCGTGGTGGTCACCCGCAAACTCTGGATGAAAGTCATCAAGGCCCTGGCCCGCTGGCGTTGGCGCGCCTGACTTGTTTCTGGCCGGCCTGCCGGCGCGTTTGCACACCTGACTGACAGCACCTCACACCACGAGGCATCTTATGATTCGCGAAGAATTCCTGCGCTTGGCCGCTGATGGCTACAACCGCATTCCGTTGGCCTGCGAAACCCTGGCCGACTTCGACACGCCGCTGTCGATCTACCTGAAACTGGCTGACCAACCCAACTCCTACCTGCTCGAGTCCGTGCAGGGCGGCGAGAAATGGGGCCGTTACTCGATCATCGGTCTGCCGTGCCGCACCGTGCTGCGGGTTTACGATCATCACGTCAGCATCACCGTTGATGGCGTCGAGACTGAAAGCCATGACGTTGAAGATCCGCTGGCCTTCGTCGAAACCTTCAAGGCCCGCTACAACGTGCCGACCATTGCTGGCCTGCCGCGATTCAACGGCGGCCTGGTCGGTTATTTCGGTTACGACTGCGTGCGTTATGTCGAGAAACGCCTGGGCAAGTGCCCGAACCCTGATCCGCTGGGCGTACCGGACATTCTGTTGATGGTGTCCGATGCGGTCGTGGTGTTCGACAACCTCGCCGGCAAGATGCACGCCATTGTGCTGGCCGACCCTGCGCAGGCGGATGCCTACGAGCAAGGTCAGGCGCAATTGCAGGGACTGCTGGAGAAGCTGCGCCAGCCGATCACCCCGCGTCGTGGTCTGGACTTCAGCAAGCAGCAGTCCGCTGACCCGGTGTTCCGCTCCAGTTTTACTCAAGACGATTACGAAAAAGCCGTCGACACCATCAAGCAATACATCCTCGCCGGTGACTGCATGCAGGTCGTGCCGTCGCAGCGCATGTCGATCGACTTCAAGGCCGCACCGATCGATCTGTATCGCGCCTTGCGCTGTTTCAACCCGACGCCGTACATGTACTTCTTCAACTTCGGCGACTTCCACGTCGTCGGCAGTTCGCCGGAAGTGCTGGTGCGGGTCGAGGATAACCTGATCACGGTGCGTCCGATTGCCGGTACTCGCCCGCGTGGCGCGACAGAAGAAGCCGATCTGGCGCTGGAAGAAGACCTGCTGTCCGACGATAAAGAGATCGCCGAGCACTTGATGCTGATCGATCTGGGGCGTAACGACACCGGACGTGTCTCGGAAATCGGTTCGGTGAAACTCACCGAGAAGATGGTCATCGAGCGTTATTCCAACGTGATGCACATTGTTTCCAACGTCACCGGCCAGTTGAAAACCGGGCTGACGGCGATGGACGCGCTGCGGGCGATTCTGCCGGCGGGCACCTTGTCCGGGGCACCGAAGATTCGTGCGATGGAAATCATCGACGAACTCGAACCGGTCAAGCGTGGTGTGTATGGCGGCGCGGTGGGTTACTTCGCCTGGAACGGCAACATGGACACCGCGATTGCGATCCGTACCGCGGTGATCAAGAACGGCGAACTGCACGTACAGGCCGGTGGCGGCATCGTCGCCGACTCGGTGCCAGCGCTGGAATGGGAAGAAACCCTGAACAAGCGCCGTGCGATGTTCCGTGCCGTGGCACTGGCCGAGCAAACCCCGGATAGCTGAGTTCACGCCAATACCTGTGGGAGCAGGCTTGCTCGCGAAAGCGGCGGATCTGCGAATATTCAACGCGGCGCCCAAAAGGACGCCGCGTTTTTTATTGATCCTAGAAGTCCAGCACGACGCCGACGTTAACCCCCTGCTGGGTAAAGTCATCGTCCTTGCGCAACGTATAACCGCCACGCAGCGCCAGATCGGCCGTCAGTTTATGGCTGACGCCCAGGCTCAAACGGTTCAAATGACTCTGCGGTGTGTAGCCCTCGAGTTTGAAGTCGTTGGCCGGCAGGGTATTGAGCGCGATGTTGACCTTCTGCACGTCATCCTCGTACTCACGTTCGTGGGCGTACTCACCAAACACCTGGGTTTGTGGGGTGATGTTGTACTTGCCCTGAATACCGAGGCCCAGACGTTTCGAATCGCGCGCCTGGTCATCGAAGGTCAGCGCTGTGGCCCGGTTGCTCTTTTCCGAGTAACCGTCGACATCCACGCTGGCGTAGTCGGCGCTGACGAACGGCGACAAATGCCATTCACTGCCCGGTTGGGCAATGTCGTATCCGATGCGGGTACTGAACGCCCACAGGTGGCCGTCGGTATCACCTTTCTCCGCACCTTCACTGACGCCCAGATCGAACTTGCGCTTGAGGTTGTCGTAGTCGAGTTTGCCACCGGTCAGCGCAGCGTCAGCCCACCAGCGGTTTTGCTGGAACTGGGCGAAGGCTGTCGCCAGATAGCTGTTGAGTTTGTAGTCCGAATCGTTGTGGCCTGCCTCCAGATTCTGCCGGTAGAAACCTGCCGCTACGCCTAACCGCCAAGCGTCATTGAGGCGATAGCTGCCACCCACGTTGAGGTTGTAACCACTGCCGTCGGCGCTGGCGCCGCTGCTTTGGCTGTCGACATCCAGGTGCTGGCCACCGGCGGAGACAATCGCCCGCCACTGACCGACGGGTTGCCAGTTCTCCCAATCCGCTTTCCATTGAGTACGCAGTTCATCCTGGTGCGCACGCAGCGTGGCGTGGGCCATTTCCGGCAGCAGTGTCAGCTCCCACGGTGCGGCCAACAGCGAATAGGCGTAGTCGGAGATCAGTTTCTGCCCGGTTTCGGTCGGGTGTACGCCGTCGTTGTAGATCAGCTTGCTCGGATCCGGCGTCGCACTGTTGATGCCGTAGCGGGCATTCTCCGTGCAACTGCTGCCGCTGAAGCAGGTTGCGGTCAGGTTCTGGTCGGTGGCCAGGCCAAAACGTCCGGGATCTGCGAAAGCCTCCGACAGGAGCACTGGAATATTCAACGGAATGATTTCAGCGTTGATGCCCTGTAAACGTGTCACCAATTGGCTGTTGAACTGGCTGGCGAGTTGACTGCTGAGCGCCTGAAAAGGCGTACCGTTGATGGCCGGGGTCAAACCGACATCAGGCAACAGCCAGACCATCACGTATTTGGCGCCGGCCGTTTGCAGGGCTTGTACGCTGTCAGCCAATCGGTCGGCACCCGCGTTAGCCTGAGGCAGGCTGAGAATTCGACCCTGCAGGAAGTCATTGCCACCGCCGGAAATGTAGTACAGCGCATTCGGGTCGGCGCGCAAGCCGTTCGACGGCAGGTAGCCGGCGCGGGTGCGTTCCCCTGTGGCAGATTGCGTAGTGATCGAGTCAAGGATCTGGTCAGTTCGATACCCCCCCACCGCCCAGTTGTTGCCGTCCGGCAGGCCTGCGTTGGCGCGTACAGCGGAGCTGGAGGAGGCCGTTTGATCCGCCGTAAACCCGAGGCGTCCGCCCAGCAGTTGCGTGGAGTTCAGCGAGCGCAGTTCACCGCTGCCATCCAGATAAACCGGGCCGGTACGGTTGGTATAGCGCTGGGTGGCGCCCGCCGGGCCGCCGGTGTCGGTGAATGTCCCGGCATCGTTGAGGCTGTCGCCAAAGACAATGAAGCTTGAGTATGGATTGGGTGCAGCATTCGCCTGGGCGCAGGCCAGGGCGAGCAAGCAACCGGCCAGCGGTGCAAACAACGTCTGTTTGATCATGAGCAAGTCCATTTATTTATTGTTGTAGGTGAACGAAACGACAGTACCAAAAACTTTCGACCTTTAGCCATCGGTCACGAACCCTTGCGTAGTTTTGTCCCCAGTCAGCCCCGCCATATTGCACGCTCTGCCCAGCTAAGTTACTGTGCCGGAACGTATGAACGAGACCTTCCCCGTGTTGATCACCAGCAAACTTCTGGATCAAGTCATCAAGGCACACGCCCGTTGGCGTTGGCGCGCCTGAATCTTTTCTGCCGGCCTGGCCGGATTTGTATCGCTTTGCCTTCCTTGCCCGTTTGAAATGCCGCTTTGCCGACGCCACCTGTGCGCCCGACATCGTGCAGCGCCCTGCGGGCAAGTCATCTGAAGGCTGTCTTCAAGTCAGAATTCAAGAGGTTCGAAACGCCATGTTGCTGATGATCGACAACTACGACTCCTTTACTTACAACGTTGTGCAGTACCTCGGCGAACTGGGGGCCGAAGTCAAAGTCGTGCGCAACGACGAATTGACCATTGCCGAAATCGAAGCGCTCAAGCCAGAGCGCATCGTGGTTTCTCCGGGGCCTTGCACGCCGACCGAAGCCGGCATCTCCATCGAGGCCATCAAGCACTTTGCCGGCAAGCTGCCCATTCTCGGCGTCTGCCTCGGCCACCAGTCCATCGGTCAGGCCTTTGGCGGGAATGTGGTGCGTGCCCGCCAAGTGATGCACGGTAAGACTAGTCCGGTATTCCATGAGGACAAGGGCGTTTTCGAAGGTCTCAACCATCCGCTGACTGTCACCCGCTACCACTCGCTGATCGTCAAGCACGCGACCTTGCCCGATTGCCTGGAGCTGACGGCCTGGACGCAACACGAAGACGGCTCTGTCGACGAAATCATGGGCCTGCGTCACAAGACCCTGAACATAGAAGGTGTACAGTTCCACCCCGAGTCGATCCTGACTGAGCAGGGCCATGAACTGTTTGCCAACTTCCTCAAACAAACCGGCGGCACGCGCTAAGGACTTCCCGTGAATATCAAGACAGCCCTGAGCCGTATCGTCGATCACCTCGACCTCAGCACCGATGAAATGCGCGACGTGATGCGCGAAATCATGACCGGCCAATGCACTGACGCGCAGATCGGCGCGTTCATGATGGCCATGCGCATGAAGAGCGAAAGCATCGATGAAATCGTCGGCGCCGTATCGGTGATGCGTGAACTGGCCGATCAGGTCGAACTCAAGACCCTCGACGGTGTGGTCGATGTGGTCGGCACCGGCGGTGACGGTGCCAACATTTTCAACGTATCGACCGCTTCTTCTTTTGTTGTTGCGGCAGCGGGTTGCACCGTGGCCAAACACGGCAATCGCGCGGTGTCGGGCAAGAGCGGCAGCGCCGACTTGCTGGAAGCCGCCGGTATCTACCTCAACCTGACGCCGGTTCAGGTCGCCCGTTGCATCGACAACGTCGGCATCGGTTTCATGTTTGCCCAGACCCATCACAAAGCCATGAAGTATGCCGCCGGCCCGCGCCGCGATCTGGGGCTGCGTACGCTGTTCAACATGCTCGGCCCGCTTACGAATCCGGCCGGTGTTAAACATCAGGTGGTGGGTGTGTTCAACCCGGCGTTGTGCCGCCCGTTGGCGGAAGTCTTGCAACGCTTGGGCAGCAAGCATGTGCTGGTGGTGCATTCCAAGGATGGTCTGGACGAATTCAGCCTTGCTGCGCCGACTTTTGTTGCCGAGCTGAAAAACAACGAGATCACCGAGTATTGGGTCGAACCCGAGGACTTGGGCATGAAGAGCCAGAGCCTGCACGGCCTGTCGGTCGACGGCCCGGAAGCTTCGCTGGCGTTGATCCGCGACGCACTGGGCAAGCGCAAAACCGAGAACGGCCAGAAAGCCGCCGAAATGATTGTGCTCAACGCCGGCGCGGCACTCTACGCCGCCGACGTGGCCAGCAGTTTGAAACAAGGCGTGGAGCTGGCGCACGACGCTCTGCACACCGGCCTCGCTCGGGAAAAACTCGAGGAGCTGGGCGCCTTTACCGCGGTATTCAAAGTGGAGAATGAAGGATGAGTGTACCGACGGTTCTGGAAAACATTCTGGCGCGCAAAGTTCAGGAAATCGCCGAGCGTAGCGCTCGTGTGAGCCTGAGCGAGCTGGAAAATCTGGCCAAGGCGGCCGATGCGCCCCGTGGTTTCGCCCAGGCGTTGTTGGCGCAGGCCAAGACCAAGCAGCCGGCGGTCATTGCCGAGATCAAAAAGGCGTCGCCAAGCAAAGGCGTGATCCGCGAAAACTTCGTTCCGGCCGACATTGCCAAAAGTTACGAGAAGGGTGGGGCGACCTGTCTTTCCGTACTGACCGATATCGATTACTTCCAAGGCGCCGATGCGTACCTGCAACAGGCTCGCGCCGCGTGCAAACTGCCGGTGATCCGCAAGGACTTCATGATCGATCCGTACCAGATCGTCGAAGCCCGTGCGCTGGGCGCCGACTGCGTGCTGTTGATCGTTTCTGCACTGGATGACGTGAAAATGGCCGAGTTGGCGTCGGTGGCCAAAGGCGTTGGTCTTGATGTCTTGGTGGAAGTGCACGACGGTGATGAGCTGGAGCGTGCATTGAAAACTCTCGATACGCCACTGGTCGGGGTCAACAACCGTAATCTGCACACTTTCGACGTCAGTCTGGAAACCACCCTCGACCTGCTCCCGCGTATTCCGCGCGATCGCTTGGTAATTACCGAGAGCGGCATCCTCAACCGTGCAGATGTCGAACTGATGGAAATCAGCGACGTTTACGCGTTCCTGGTCGGCGAAGCGTTCATGCGCGCCGAAAGCCCGGGGGTCGAATTGCAGCGTCTGTTCTTCCCGGAACGTGGGGCTGCGGTCAGCGGCTCGACCCTCGACTGATCTTTTTTGCAGGCGCCCGCGTCCCCTTTGGGGCCGGGCTTGCTCGCGAAGAGGCCCTCAAATTCTCTAAAGACTTCAAGTCTGTCGGAGCCATGCATGTCGCAGCCAACCGCCCTGACCATCGAAGCCGGACTGCAAGCCGAGCAGGACTTGCTCGCCTCCGTCTGCGCCGGTGATGCGGAGTTCGGTCTTCTGTTCTGGCGACCCAGCGACCGCGCGCTGGTCATGCCGCGCCGCCTCAATCGCCTCCCCGGTTTCGAACATGCCTGCGAAGTCTCTGCCGCTGCCGGCTGGCCGGTGCTTCTGCGCGAAACTGGCGGCGAACCCGTCCCGCAATCTGCGGCGACGATCAACATTGCACTGGTCTACGCGCCACCCCGCAACGAAGGCGATCTGAACCGCATCGAAACCGGCTACCGCCGCTTGTGCGATCCGATCTGTCAGTTGCTTGATGAGTTGGGCGGCACATCGTCCTTGGGTGAGATCGACGGAGCTTTTTGTGACGGGCGTTTCAACGTTAATCTCGACGGCCGCAAAATGGTTGGCACCGCCCAGCGCTGGCGCCATAGTCAGGGCGGACAGCGTCCGGTAGGCCTGGTACACGGTGCGATGCTGATGGAGAACGAACGCGAATCGATGGTCGCGGCGGTCAATCGTTTCAACCAAGCTTGTGGCCTGGAATCGCGAGTGCGTGCCGAAAGCCATATCGCTTTGCACGAGAAATTCAGCGCGCCACAGGCGTTGGCGCGACTCGATGAGCTCTTTCGTTTAATGCTGGCGCAGATGTACAGCGTCGGTATCTAACGCGTACCGAAGACCACCATCGTCTTGCCTTTCACGTCGACCAGGTTGCGCTCCTCCAGATCCTTGAGCACACGACCGACCATCTCCCGCGAACAACCGACGATCCGGCCGATTTCCTGACGGGTCACCTTGATCTGCATGCCGTCCGGGTGGGTCATCGCGTCGGGTTGCTTGCACAACTCCAACAGGCAGCGTGCCACTCGTCCCGTGACGTCGAAGAACGCCAGATCGCCGACCTTGCGCGTGGTGTTGCGCAGGCGTTGTGCGATTTGTCCGCTGAGGACGTAAAGAATGTCCGGATCCTGCTGTGACAATTCGCGGAACTTCGCGTAGCTGATTTCCGCCGTTTCGCACTCGACCTTGGCCCGCACCCAGGCACTGCGCTGCTGTTCCTGGCCGGCCTGTTCAAACAGTCCCAGTTCGCCGAAGAAGTCCCCCGCATTCAGGTACGCAATGATCATCTCGCGGCCGTCGTCATCCTCGATCAGGATCGTCACCGACCCCTTGATGATGAAGTACAACGTGTCCGAACGATCGCCAGCACAAATGATGTTGCTCTTGGCCGCATGCCGGCGGCGTTGACAATGCGTCAACAGCTTGTCGAGGTTCTTGATTTTGGGTGTGGGGGTAATAGCAACCATGGTTGTATCCCGAAAAAACTGCACGGTTATGTTTGATTTTTTATGAGGCGCTGAAGGCGGTCGCTACACAACTGGCTGAGCGCCAGCGAATTGGCGCCAGCTTACCAGACACTTCCGCGCAAATTCGAGAAATTACCTACGCTGGTGGAGCATTCGTCCTATGAACGCTGCTCGCTGCCAGAGCAAAGCCCTGTGATAAGCTGGCGACCCTTTTTTTACAGTGGAGTCTGGGCGATGAAGGCACGCATCCAATGGGCTGGTGAGGCCATGTTTCTCGGCGAATCCGGTAGTGGGCATGTTGTGGTCATGGACGGTCCGCCGGACGCCGGTGGTCGTAATCTGGGTGTTCGCCCGATGGAAATGCTCCTGCTGGGCGTCGGCGGTTGCAGCAACTTCGACGTGGTCAGCATTCTGAAAAAGTCCCGTCAGAACGTTGAAAGCTGTGAAGCCTTCCTTGAAGCCGAGCGCGCGACTGAAGATCCGAAGGTGTTCACCAAGATCCACATGCACTTCGTGGTCAAGGGCCGTGGCCTGAAAGAAGCTCAGGTCAAGCGCGCTATCGAACTGTCTGCCGAAAAATATTGCTCGGCTTCGATCATGCTCGGCGCCGCTGGCGTTGCTATCACCCACGATTACGAAATCGTCGAACTCGGTTGAATCGACATTCAACCGTCATAAAGGCAGTGCAGGATCTGGCGACCCCCGGTTGACGTCTGCATGATGCGCCACTTTTTTAAGGGCGGTGATCGGCCAGCCGGCGGGGCCGAGGCACAAAAAAGGCGACTACTTAGCGGTAGTCGCCTTTTTTATGGCTGGGATAAAGAAGCGGTGGGCGTTGACTGACCAGCGAAGAGGCTCTTTCGCAGGGATGCAATCTTCAGATCCGGTAGGTGCTCTTGGTCATCACCTTCGCCAAAAGACTCATCCCGAACTTGACCGGTGCCGGAAAGCGGAAACCGCCAGCCTCCAGCGCACTTTCGGCATGATGCTCTTCATCGATACGCATCTGCTGCAGAATTGCCCGAGATTTTTCATCCTCAGTCGGCAGTTGCTCCAGATGCTCATTCAAGTGTTTGCACACCTGATGCTCGGTGGCCGCGACAAACCCCAGGCTGACCTTGTCGCTGATCAAGCCAGCGACAGCACCGATGCCGAACGACATGCCATAAAACAGCGGATTGAGAACGCTGGTATGGCTCCCTAGTTGCTGGATGCGTTGTTCGCACCAGACCAGGTGATCAATTTCCTCTTCGGCGGCGTGCTCCATGGCTTCGCGCACCTGCGGCAACTTGGCGGTCAGCGCCTGGCCCTGATACAGCGCTTGGGCACAGACTTCACCGGTATGGTTGATACGCATCAGGCCGGCGACATGGCGGGTGTCTTCGTCGCTCATTTGTGTTTCCGGCTGCAGGATGGCCGGCGACGGGCGGTACGGCTGGCCACTGAATGGCAGTAATGTACGCATCGCGGCATCGGCTTGCAGCAGAAGACGGTCAATCGGCGAGTAGTGACGTTGGGTAGTCATGCTGACCTCCGGGAAGAATCTCGATGGCCAGTTTAACCGAATCGGCCAGGGAAGGTTTGCGCTGGGTCATATGCCGCAGGGGCATGCCGCTTTGTGGGCGCGGGGTGTGCTCGCGAAAACGGTGTGTCAGCCGAAGATGCTCCGAAAGTACTCACATCTTCACGAGCAAGCCCCACCCCCGCAGTGGAGGGGATTGTGCCTTAGCCCGGTGGCCAGTTCATCTGGCGCTGACCCAGTACGTGCATATGAATGTGATAGACGGTCTGCCCACCTTTTTCATTGCAGTTCATCACCACGCGAAAGCCTTCTTCACAACCCAACTCCAGCGCCAGACGCTGTGCAGTGAACAGGATATGCCCAGCCAGTGCCTTGTCGTCTTCAGTCAGATCATTGAGGGTACGCACCGGTTTCTTCGGGATCACCAGAAAATGTACCGGTGCCTGAGGGGCGATGTCGTGGAACGCCAGAACCTGGTCGTCCTCGTAAATGATGTTCGCCGGGATTTCCCGGTTGATGATCTTGGTGAACAGAGTATCCACTGCTGTTTTCTCCGTTGTGTGGGCTGGCCTGAGTGTACTCATGGGGAATGGGCCCGCCCAGTGTTTTGCCGTAGGACAGTTCAGCGCGGGCAGTAAGCCTTGTTGACCATGCCGACGAGGGTGCGATTGAGCCAGCGCGAACCGAGTCGCGGCAGAAACGCGAGCCAGCGATTGCGCCGTCCTGGAATGATGATCGCGCGGTTTTTTTCCAGTGCGCGCACGGTGTATAGCGCGACTTCTTCGGGACTCATCAGCATTTTGCTGTCGTTGAGTTTGTCGTTGTTGAGCTGCGCGGTGCGGAAAAAGGCTGTGCGGGTAGGGCCAGGGCACAGAACCGAAACTTTTACTGCGCTCTGCTTGAGTTCCACGCGCAGCGCTTCGGAAAAATGCAGGACATAGGCCTTGCTGGCGTAGTACGTGCTCATCCACGGGCCGGGATTGAACGCGGCAATCGAGGCAACGTTGAGAATCTGCCCGCCACCCTGCAGCGCCATGCTGTTGCCGATCGCATGGCACAAGCGGGTGAGGGCGAGGATGTTGACCTCGATCAGATCCTGTTCGGTCATCCAGTCCTGAGCCAAAAAGGGGCCACAGGTACCGATGCCGGCGCAGTTCACCAACAGATCGATCTGTCGGTCACCTTCTTCAAGCTCCAGCAAAAAACCGGACAGGCGCAACGGCTCGCCCAGATCGCAGGCGCGGAACAGCACATCGACGCCGAAGCGCTGGGTCAGTTCGATCGCAATGCTTTCCAGCTGATCACGCTGTCGTGCCACCAGAATCAGGTTGCGGCCGCGCCGGGCCAGCGCTTCGGCCATGGCCAGGCCGATTCCGCTGGAGGCGCCAGTGATCAGAGCGTAACGGGTCATGCAATTCTCCATCGCAACAACTGCGCGCCAGCGACGCGGGTGTCACGGCGGGGAGCGCTGTTCATTCGTTCGCAGAGTCTACAGGGGCCTGCGCGGCTTCGGCTGCCTCGTCAGCGGAATTTGCTGCCGGCTCGACTTCGACTTCGACATCGATTTCGTCGGTGGTCACAGAGCCGCTTTCGTAACTGCTTTCCAGGGTGCTTTCGTATTCCTGCTGAACCGCCGAGATTCCACCGAGTATTGCGCCCGCGAATATCAGCGCGACAAACACGATCCACAGGGAGCACAGCACTTTCACTGCGGTGCTGTTGGGGGGCGGTGGAGGGCCATAGCGATTGGCGACGGTATTGCCGGGGACGGCCATAATCACCAGCGGGAAGAAACTGCCCACGAACGGTACAAGGTTCAGTAACCACAGCCAGCCTGACCAGCCGATGTCGTGCAAACGTTGAACGGTGAACAGGATGCTGACAATCATGAATCCCAGAAACAGGAAAAAGGCAAAGATGCCGCCGATGATCAGTCCGGTGGTGGAGTCACTGCTGACCAGTCCCAGCGCAATCAAGGCGAACACGCCGACGATGGGCATCGTCACCAGGCTGAGTACCATCGTCCAGGCCAGAAAGCGTAAACGTCCAATCCTGCCTTCGACGCTGAATGGTTTGAGCGTGGCGAATGGCGGCAGGCTCTCGCCTACGCTGGCGCGAGGTGGTGCATAGGGTGAGTCCGGTTCTGCCACGCCAGCGGATTGTTCGTGGACGTCCGATAGCTTCAGCTCAATGGCTGTTTCTGTTTCGATGCGCGCATCGATCCCGGTTTTGCTCAGCGCTTGCAAATAAGCTTGGGCATCGCCATGGGACAGGTCGCGTTTGAGTGCCACTGTACTGCCATTGAACAGACGCTCGATGGCGGTCACTTCGGTTTTGAACAGATCCGCCAGATTGAGTTTGGCAGTGGTGATATCGACACCGGGCTGTAGAGCGCCGTCGAAAACGATCTTGTAACGGGTGTCGCTCATGGGCGAGGCATCCTTGTCGCGAGTAGATTGAAAGGTCGTTAGTGTAAGGCCTGTCCACCAGGGACGGGCGCAATTTTCTCAGCGAGGCCAGCGTTTGGGCAACTGCGCTGCGCGCTCCTGGGCCTGGCGGTACTCGGCATCGAGGCGCGCGATCAACTGATCCACGCTTGGCAGATCATCGATCTGTCCGACACCTTGACCGGCAGACCACACGGTTTTCCAGGCTTTGGCTTCGTCGCTTATTGGTTTGAGCTTATCGCCGAAATTCACTTCGCCCTTGCCTTGTAGCGCGGTCATGTCGAAACCGGCTGCCTCCAGGCTTTGACGCATGAAACTGGCAGGCACCCCCGAGACCGCGGGAGTATGAATGATGTCTGCCGCTTTGGCTGTCAGCAGCATCTGCTTGTAGGCGTCAGGTGCATGACTTTCAGTGGTGCCGATAAATCGCGTACCGAAGTAGGCCAAATCCGCGCCGAGCATCTGTGCAGCGAGAATCTCATGCCCATGGTTCAGGCATCCTGCAAGCAACAACGTTTTGTCGAAGAACTCACGGATCTCGGCAATCAGTGCAAACGGGCTCCAGGTACCGGCATGACCGCCGGCGCCGGCCGCCACTGCGATCAAACCGTCGACACCCGCCTGGGCAGCCTTCTCGGCATGACGGCGGGTGGTGACGTCGTGGAAGACCAGACCGCCATAGCTGTGCACGGCGTCGACCAGCTCCTTGACCGCGCCGAGACTGGTGATGACGATGGGCACCTTGTGCTCGATGCAGATATTCAGATCCGCCTGCAAACGCGGGTTGCTGTTGTGAACAATAAGGTTCACTGCGTACGGTGCCGGGTTGTTCAGTGTCGCCAACCCCGCTTCGATCTGTTCCAGCCAGGCTTTGAAACCGCTGCTTTCGCGTTGGTTCAGCGCCGGGAAGCTACCGACCACGCCATTACGGCAGCAGGCGATCACCAGTTCAGGGTTGGAGATCAGAAACATCGGCGCCGCTACCACTGGCAGGCGCAGACGTTGTTCGAGCAGAGCGGGCAGCGACATTGGAAGTACCCCAAAGTGTTGTGTTCGTTGAAGTTAGAACGGCTTGACCACGACCAGAATTACGATAGCCAGCAATATCAGAACCGGCACTTCATTGAACCAGCGATAAAAGACATGGCTGCGGGTGTTCTCGCCACGAGCGAAACGTTTTACCTGCGCGCCGCACATGTGGTGGTAGCCGATCAGCAAGACGACCAGGGTCAGTTTCGCGTGGATCCAGCCCCCCTGGCTGAAGATGCTCGGGTTGAGGTAGATCAGCCAGCCGCCAAAAATCAGCGTAGCGATCATTGCCGGGCCCATGATGCCGCGATACAGCTTGCGCTCCATGACGCTGAAGCGTTCCTTGCTGACGGTGTCTTCACTTTGCGCGTGATACACGAACAGTCGCGGCAGGTAAAACAGCCCGGCAAACCAGCAAACGACGCTGACGATGTGAAAAGCCTTGATCCACAGATAGAGCATTTTGGTTTTTCCCTCATTCACGGTAAGCCGGATAGTAGAGGCTTGAGCGTCCGCACGTCACCTTGATGGTTGTCGCAGGCGCGCGTGGCCCCTATTATCGACGGCTTTCCAGTGGGTTCGTTGAGGGCAGGTTTATGGTCAAGGTCGGTATCGTCGGCGGCACGGGTTACACCGGTGTCGAACTGCTGCGTCTGTTGGCGCAGCATCCGCAGGCAGAAGTGGTCGTGATCACTTCCCGATCCGAGGCCGGTCTGCCCGTGGCTGACATGTACCCGAACCTGCGCGGACACTACGACGGCCTGGCGTTCAGCGTGCCCGATATCAAAACGTTGGGCGCTTGCGATGTGGTGTTTTTCGCGACGCCGCACGGTGTGGCTCACGCACTGGCAGGTGAATTGCTGGCCGCAGGCACCAAGGTCATCGACCTGTCTGCGGACTTCCGTCTTCAAGACGCTGAAGAATGGGCAAAGTGGTACGGTCAGCCTCACGGTGCTCCGCAGTTGCTGGATGAAGCTGTCTATGGCTTGCCTGAAGTCAATCGTGAGCAAATCAAGAAAACACGCCTGATCGCGGTGCCGGGTTGCTATCCAACCGCAACACAGTTGGGTTTTCTGCCGTTGCTTGAAGCCGGTCTGGCCGACACCTCGCGTTTGATCGCTGACTGCAAGTCCGGTGTCAGCGGTGCAGGTCGCGGCGCGGCTGTAGGCTCGCTGTACTCCGAGACGTCGCAAAGCATGAAGGCCTACGCGGTGAAAGGTCACCGTCACCTGCCGGAAATTCGCCAAGGGCTGCGTCGTGCGGCGGGCAAGGATGTCGGTCTGACGTTCGTTCCTCACTTGACCCCGATGATCCGTGGCATTCATTCCACGCTCTACGCGACCGTGGTTGATCGCTCGGTGGATCTGCAGGCATTGTTCGAAAAGCGGTATGCCGATGAGCCGTTCGTCGATGTGATGCCAGCCGGCAGTCATCCGGAAACCCGCAGTGTGCGCGGCGCCAACGTTTGCCGTATTGCGGTTCACCGTCCGCAGGATGGCGATCTGGTTGTGGTGTTGTCAGTGATCGACAACCTGGTCAAAGGCGCGTCGGGGCAGGCGGTGCAGAACATGAACATCCTGTTCGGCCTGGACGAGCGTTTCGGTCTGTCCCACGCCGGTATGCTGCCGTAACCTTTCGGTTGCACAGTAAAAAGGCCCGTTGAACGGGCCTTTTTGCGTTCTGAACCGCCGATCGGCTTGATTGATATACCGTAACAATAGTTGACCGATTTTCTCGGACAAGCGGATAATGCGCGTCATCACGCATTATGGCGGCGTAACGCCGGGAGATAGTCAGCATGAGCGTCGAATCCTTCACCCCCACGGCTTTGCAATTCACCCACGGTGCCGCGCACAAGGTGAAGAGCCTGGTCGATGAAGAGGGGAATGATCGCTTGAAGCTGCGCGTATTCGTTACGGGCGGCGGTTGTTCAGGGTTTCAATACGGTTTCACCTTCGATGAAGAGGTGGCAGAGGACGACACCATCGTCGAGCGCGAAGGCGTGAGTCTGGTGGTTGACCCGATGAGCTTCCAGTACCTGGCCGGTGCCGAGGTGGATTACCAGGAAGGTCTGGAAGGTTCGCGTTTCGTGATCAAGAACCCTAACGCCACCACGACCTGTGGTTGCGGATCTTCGTTCTCGATCTGATCGCACTTCGCTGTACACAGCAAAACGCCGCAGAGCCTCACGGTTCTGCGGCGTTTTGTTTTCTGTGAGTTGAGTCAGGCCGGGTAGATGGCGCCAAGTACTCGAAGGCCGCGGGCGCCGGTGACACTTGGGCGGTTGGCGGCAATGCCTTCGAGACAGCAATGGGCCAGCCAAGCGAAAGCCATGGCTTCGACCCAGTCCGGGTCTACACCGCGCGTGGCGGTGTTGGCGACTTTTGCCTTCGGCAGCAGATCGGCCAGTCGCTTCATAAGCGTGGCATTGTGCGCGCCGCCACCGCAGACCAACAGTTCTTTGGTATCGGATTGAGCGCTTTGCAGCGACTCAACGATAGTCAGCGCAGTCAGCTCCAGCAACGTGGCCTGGACGTTTTCAGCAGCAAGCTTCGGTAGGTGCGAGAGGTGCTGCTCCAGCCAAGGCAGATTGAACACTTCCCGCCCCGTGCTTTTCGGCCCTTTGGTCACGAAGAAAGGGTCGCTGAGCAGTGCTTTGAGCAGGCTTGGTTCAACGGCGCCAGTGGCTGCCCACTGACCATTGCGATCGTAGTTTTCTCCGACTTGTTGTTGAATCCAGGCGTCCATCAGCACGTTTCCGGGGCCGCAGTCGAAACCGGCTACAGGCTTGTTCGGCTCGATCAGGCTGAGATTGCTGAAACCGCCGACATTCAAGACAGCCTGGTTGCCGGTACGCTCTTCGAACAAGGCTTCATGGAAGGCTGGTACCAGTGGCGCGCCTTGGCCTCCGGCAGCGACATCGCGGCTGCGGAAGTCGCTGACCACGGTGATCCCCGTCAACTCTGTCAGCAGGGCTGGGCTGCCGATTTGTACGGTGAAGCCGCGTGCGGGCTCATGGCGAATGGTCTGGCCGTGACTGCCTATCGCGCGTATGGCTTGAGGTTGGAGCTTCTGCTGATCGAGGAGGGTGTGAATGCCCCGAGCGGCGAGCTTTACCCAGTTCTGCTGTGCAATCGCAGAGCGGGCGATCTCGTCAGGGCCGCTGGCGCACAAGCCAAGTAGCTCGGCGCGCAGGGGGTCAGGCATAGGGATGTAATGCGAGGCGATCAGTTTGATCGCCGGGGCAAGTTCGATCAGCGCGATGTCCAGGCCATCGAGGCTGGTGCCCGACATTACACCGATATACAGGGTCATGGCTTAACGCTTGCTCGAAGCCAGCATTGTGGCCTTCTCTTTATCCATGCGTGCCATCAGCGGCTGGCTCTGAGCCATGAAGCGAGCGCGCTCGGATTTGGCGATCGGATCGGCCATTGGCAGCTTTTGTCCCAGTGGATCGACGTGAACGCCGTTGACCTGGAATTCATAGTGCAAGTGCGGACCGGTGGAGAGGCCGGTGGTGCCAATGTAGCCGATCACTTGGCCCTGCTTGACGGTACCACCGGTTTTTACGCCTTTGGCGAAGCCTTGCATGTGGCCGTAAAGGGTACGGTAAGTATTGCCGTGCTGGATGATCACTGTGTTGCCGTAGCCACCGCGACGGCCGGCCAACAGCACTTTGCCGTCACCGGCAGCCTTGATGGGGGTGCCGCGTGGTGCTGCGTAATCGACACCTTTATGAGCGCGGATCTTGTTGAGAATAGGGTGTTTACGTCCCATGGAGAACTTCGAGCTGATGCGGGCAAAGTCCACCGGGGTACGGATAAACGCCTTGCGCATGCTGTTGCCGTCAGCCGTGTAATAGCTGCTGTTGCCCTGTTTGTTGGTGTAACGAACTGCGGTGTAGGTCTTGCCTCGGTTGGTGAACCGCGCGGACAGGATCGGACCGTTGCCGACAGCTTTGCCGTTAACCACTTTCTGCTCGTAGATGACGTCGAAATCATCACCCTGACGGATGTCCTGCGCAAAGTCGATGTCATAGCCGAATACGTTGGCCATATCCATGGTCAGGCTGTGAGAGAGACCAGCACGCGCAGCGGACTGCGACAGCGAACTGTTGATGACGCCGTGTGCATAAGCAGTGCGAACGGTAGGTTTCGCGATAACACGGTTGAAGGAATAACCTTTGTCATTCTTGGTCAGGGTGATGGTTTCGACATCACTGACCTTGCTGTGAAGGCTGGTCAGTTGCCCTTCCGGATTCAGATCGAATTCGAGTTTCTGGCCGTGTTTGAGCTGGCTGAATTGCTTGGCTTGCTTGTCACTGGCCAGTACTTCATGCACGGCCGAAGCCGGCAGCCCCACCTTTTCGAATAATGTGGACAGCGTATCGCCCTTGGCGACGACGATTTCACGGTGCCCGGGGTCTTTCGGTTTTTCGGGGGGCTGAGCTGTCGCAGAGGCGGCTTCAGTGGTGTTTTCGCTACTGTTTTCTACCTGTGCAAATGGCGAAGCTACTGGCTCGTTTGTGGCTTGAGCCGCGTCAGCGGCGTCTTGATCTTGTGCCAGTTGATCAGCAGGACTTTCCAGTTCAAGGCTCAGGGTTGTCTTTTTGGCTTCAACATCACTGGAAGGAAATACCAGGAGCGCCAGGCTGAGAAGGGCGGCGATTCCACTTGCGGCGAGCAGGTGGGTCTTCGGGTAAAGCGGCGGCGCTTTAGACTGTTCTGTGGTCATAAGTAATTTTGACTTTGAAAAATGATGAATTGGAAAAGATGAATGACATGATGAAGATGAAATAACTGTATAAAATATAACCAAATCATCTCTGAAGCAAGTCTACAGACCTCGCGTCTGTGGATTGGTGTCCGTGCGCCGGGCAAAACTTGTAATTGGTGCGCGATCTTGTATGGTTGGTTCCCTTTGAATCTGAGCCTTGCGGGTCTGTTATGAAGTCGGTTGAAGAGCAGCTAGCGCTGATTAAACGTGGTGCGGAAGAACTGTTGGTCGAGTCCGAGCTGGTCGAGAAGCTCAAGCGTGGCCAGCCGCTGCGTATTAAGGCTGGTTTCGATCCAACCGCTCCCGATCTGCACTTGGGTCACACCGTGCTTATTAATAAGCTGCGCCAGTTCCAGGAGCTGGGGCATCAGGTGATCTTCCTTATAGGTGACTTTACCGGGATGATCGGTGATCCGAGCGGCAAGAGCGCAACACGGCCGCCGCTGACTCGTGAGCAGGTTTTGGAAAATGCCGAGACATACAAGACTCAGGTGTTCAAGATTCTTGATCCGGCGAAGACCGAAGTTGCGTTCAACTCCACCTGGATGGATCAGATGGGGCCGGCAGATTTCATTCGTCTGACTTCGCAGTACACCGTTGCTCGCATGCTTGAACGTGATGACTTCGATAAGCGATACACCACCAATCAGCCGATCGCGATTCACGAATTTCTCTATCCGTTGGTTCAGGGTTATGACTCTGTCGCTCTGCGTGCGGATGTCGAGTTGGGTGGTACCGATCAGAAGTTCAATCTCCTGATGGGGCGTGAGTTGCAACGTGGTTATGGTCAAGAGGCTCAGTGCATTCTGACTATGCCGCTGCTGGAAGGGCTGGATGGCGTGAAGAAAATGTCCAAGTCGCTGGGCAATTACGTCGGCATCCAGGAGGCGCCTGGTGTCATGTACGGCAAGCTGGTTTCTATTCCGGATGCGCTTATGTGGCGTTACTTCGAGTTGCTCAGTTTCCGTACCATGGATGAGATTGGTGCGTTCCGTGCTGATGTAGAGGCTGGAGCCAATCCGCGCGATATCAAAATCAAACTGGCTGAAGAGATCGTTGCACGCTTCCATGGTGAAGAGGCGGCTGCCAATGCTCACCGCGCAGCGGGTAATCGTATGAAGGATGGCGAGTTGCCGGATGATCTGCCGGAGATCGAATTGGCTTCTGCTGAAGATATGCCAATCGCTGCTGTCCTTAACAAGGCGGGCCTGGTGAAGAACTCCGCTGCTGCACGAGATCTGCTGGCTTCTGGTGGTGTGCGGGTTGATGGTGAGGTGGTTGATCGCTCCTTTATATACGTACTGGGGGCGACTCACGTTTGCCAGGCCGGTAAGAAGGCATTCGCGCGTATTTCGTTGAAGTCTGAGGGGAATTGAAAATAGGTGTTGACGGCGAATTCCAGACGTCTATAATTCGCCCCACTTCCGGCGCAGTCGAAACGGAAAACTCCTTGAGATTCAATGAGTTATGATGTTTTCGGCAGTGGGTTGCTTCAGGTTATCGAAGCCAGAAAGAAGTTGAAAAAGAGGTGTTGACAGCAGCGTGTAACGCTGTAGAATTCGCCTCCCG
>NZ_CAXAPL010000030.1:0-75169 GCF_963970845.1 Pseudomonas sp. RA_105y_Pfl2_P56 | reverse complement strand
CGAATCCGCTTCGTGACCCCGGCCGAACGGCACCGTGGTCAGGATCATCAGATCCTGGCTCGGCGTCATGAGCTGTACGAGCAAGCTCGGGAGAAATGCCCGGAACGCTGGTCTGGACAGACAAGAACCTGGGAGCCGATGGGCACTGTGATGTTGAACCCGGATCGGCAGCAGCAGACCAAGAAAAGAGCGGCATAGTTAGACGGCGACGCGACAACAACCTTGAAAAACGCCGAAACCAGCAAGTAGTACCGACTGGTTTCCTTTTGGTGTTGGGTGACTCAACGCACCGCGCTAACACCATCCAGCGTCGAGAACGAGGTGTCCTTGGCCGTCAGCAGAAAATCGCGCATGTACGGCGCATCGAGCATATCGGCGCGAATCCCGGCGTACAGCGTGGCAAACAAGCCTTTCTCCCCCAGCCGTTTGCCCTTCACGTAACCGCGTGAGCTGTATTCATGCAGCGCCCAGTGCGGCATGCCGCAGACGCCACGGCCGCTGGCGACCAGTTGCATCATCATCACCGTCAGTTCCGAGGTGCGTACCTGCGCCGGTTCGATGTCGGCCGGTTCAAGGAAACGGGTGAAAATGTCCAGGCGGTCGCGTTCCACCGGGTAGGTAATCAGCGTTTCGGTCAGCAGGTCTTCGGGGACGATGTAGGGTTTGTTCGCCAACGGGTGCTGATTGGCCACCGCGAGCATGGCTTCGTAGGTGAACAGCGGCACGTAGGTGATGCCGGCGATGTCCAGTGGATCAGAGGTCACTACCAGATCCAGATCACCCCGGGCCAGGGCCGGCAGCGGGGCGAAGGAGAAGCCCGAGGCGAGGTCGAGTTCGACTTCCGGCCAGGCGTCACGGAACTGGTCGATGGTCGGCATCAGCCACTGAAAGCAGCTATGGCATTCGATGGCCATGTGCAGGCGCCCGGCGGTGCCGCCGGCCAGTCGAGCGATGTCGCGTTCGGCGGCGCGCAGCAGCGGCAGGGTGGCGTCGGCCAGTTGCAGCAGGCGCAGACCGGCGCTGGTGAAGCGCACCGGTTTGGTCTTGCGCACGAACAATTGCATGCCCATGCGCTCTTCCAGTTCCTTGAACTGGTGGGACAGCGCCGATTGGGTCAGGTGCAAGCGGTCGGCGGCATCGACCAGGCTGTCCGCCTCGCGCAATGCGTGCAGGGTTTTGAGGTGACGGATTTCAAGCACCGGTTGGCTCCATGAGCAAAACTTGTGATCAACACGAAAAGGTTGAGTTTGTCTCATGTTGGCCTGGCTGTCGACAATGGCGCCATCTTTTACTCATGGAGCACCTTCGACATGGCCGTGGCCCACACCCTTGGTTTTCCGCGCATTGGCGCCGACCGCGAACTGAAAAAAGCCCTCGAAGCCTACTGGAAAGGCGATCTCGATCAGGCCGCGCTGAACCAGGTTGGCCGTGATTTGCGTGCCACTCACTGGCAATTGCAGAAAGCGGCCGGCATCGACTTGCTGCCGGTCGGCGACTTCGCCTGGTACGACCAGGTGCTGACTCACTCGCTGACCTTCGGCGTGATCCCCGAGCGTTTCGACGGCGTGCGCGATGAGCACGGCCAGCCGAGCCTCGACACCCTGTTCGCCATGGCCCGTGGCGCTACCTCGAACTGCTGCGGTAGCGAACACGGCCAAACCCGATATGCCCAAGAGCTGACCAAGTGGTTCGACACCAATTACCACTACCTCGTCCCGGAATTCAGCGCTGATCAACAGTTCAAGCTGAGCTGGGAGCAGTTGTTCGATGAAGTCGAAGAGGCCAAGGCGTTGGGCCACAACGTCAAACCGGTGATCATCGGCCCGTTGACGTATCTGTGGCTGGGCAAGGCCAAAGGTAACGATTTCGACAAACTCGACTTGCTGGAGCGTCTGCTGCCGGTCTACAACCAGATCCTCGTGCGCCTGGCCGAGCAAGGCGTGGAATGGGTGCAGATCGACGAGCCGATCCTCACCCTCGACCTGCCGCAAGCGTGGAAGAGCGCCTTCGAACGCGCCTATCACATCCTTCAGTATTCGCCGTTGAAAAAACTCGTGGCGACCTACTTCAGTGGCCTGCAAGACAACCTTGGTCTGGCTGTCGGCCTGCCAGTACAAGGGCTGCACATTGATGCGGTGCGAGCGCCGGAGCAACTCGGTCAGGTGCTTGATCGCCTGCCGACCTACAAGATTCTTTCGGTGGGCCTGGTCAATGGACGCAACGTCTGGCGCTGTGAACTGGAGCAGGCGCTGGCGCAATTGCAACCGGCGCAGGAGCGTTTCGGCGACAACCTGTGGGTCAGCAGTTCCTGCTCGTTGCTGCACAGCCCGGTGGATGTCGAGCGTGAAGACACGCTCGATCCGGAACTGAAAAACTGGTTGGCGTTTGCCGTACAGAAGTGCAGCGAAATTTCCGTTTTGCGCGATGCGTTGAACGACCCGCAAGCGCCCAAGGTACAAACCGCACTGGCCCAAAGCCGAGCGATTCAGGCAAGCCGTGCGCAATCACCGCGCATTCATAAAACCCAGGTGCAGGCGCGGATCAACGCGATCAATGCCGGCGACAGCCAGCGCCATTCGCCGTTTGCCAAACGCATCGCCAAACAACAGGCGCGCCTGCAATTGCCGACGTTCCCGACCACCACCATCGGCTCGTTCCCGCAGACCGCTTCGATCCGTCTGGCGCGTCAGGCCTTCAAGCAGGGCAAGCTGTCGGCCAACGATTACCACGACGCCATGCGCAGTGAAATTCGCCACGCCGTGCAGGTGCAGGAACGCCTGGGGCTGGATGTGCTGGTGCACGGTGAGGCCGAGCGCAACGACATGGTCGAGTACTTTGCCGAGCAGCTCGACGGTTACCTGTTCACCCGTTTCGGCTGGGTGCAGAGCTACGGTTCGCGCTGTGTGAAACCGGCAGTGATTTACGGCGACCTGAGCCGGCCGCACGCCATGACGGTAGACTGGATCAGCTACGCGCAAAGCCTCACCGACAAAGTCATGAAAGGCATGCTGACCGGTCCCGTGACCATGCTGATGTGGTCGTTCCCGCGTGAAGACGTGTCGCGCAAAGTCCAGGCGCAGCAATTGGCGTTGGCGCTGCGTGATGAAGTGGTGGATCTGGAAAACGCCGGGATCAAGATCGTGCAGATCGACGAAGCGGCGTTCCGCGAAGGCCTGCCGTTACGCCGCGCGCAATGGCAGGAATACCTCGACTGGGCGGTTGAGGCGTTCCGCTTGACGGCTTCGGGCGTCAAGGACGAAACGCAGATCCACACCCACATGTGTTACAGCGAATTCAATGACGTGATCAAAGCGATTGCCGACATGGACGCCGACGTCATCACCCTCGAGACCTCGCGCTCGGACATGGAACTGCTCGAAGCCTTCGAGGCGTTTGATTACCCCAATGACATTGGCCCGGGTGTCTACGACATCCACTCGCCACGGGTGCCGGACACCGCCGAGATGGTCAAGTTGATGAGCAAAGCGGTGCAGCGGATTCCGGCCGAACGGTTGTGGGTCAACCCCGACTGCGGCTTGAAGACCCGGGCGTGGCCGGAGACCGAAGCGGCACTGGTGAACATGGTGGCGGCGGCGCGGCAGTTGCGCACCCGGCTGGCGTAAGCGCTGGGGGTGATCGAAAGCCTGCGTGGCGAGAGAGTCGATCTCTCGCCACAGGCGTCCCTTGCCACCGCGTCAGTTAACGTCTGGCAGCATCAAAAAGTAATCGAGGATGGCCGATCCCCTGCCAATCTGCCCGGCAGGCAGGTCGGGGTTTTCGGCGCGGGTGACAAAGCGGTGTTCGGGCAGTTTCAAATGCGCTTTTTCGAAATCCCTGAACGGCACGCCCGGCCTTCGATAGTGAAAGTGGGCGTACCAAAGCAATTGTGCTGGGTCCAGCGATATGTCCCAGATCTCGTACTCCTGCATATGATCTGGTTTGTTCGGGGTTTTGGTGAGGTTCTGCAGGGGGCTGACCCTGCGGATCTCCACGACGTCGTGATCGATAAGATCCTGCAACATGCCATCGGTAGGCTGTTGGCTGGTCAATGATCGCTGGGTGCGTATGGATCGGCCGGTGACAATCAATTCGTCGGCCTTATTACGTAGTTGCTCAATGATCGGGTGCTGTGCCGACTTGGCCTGAATCAGGTTGGCCCGTTGATTCAGCTCGGCGGCCTGACTGACCATCATGTGTTCCAGATCAACGGGGAGCATGCCCAGATCGGCATTGCTTTCAACCGTGGCCCGGTAGGCTGTCTGGGCGTCCAGACGCCGTTGCGCATCGCTTACAAGGAGGGCGAGCGCCACCTGTGGCGGTGTGGGGGGCGCAATGTTTTGCGGGTTCGTCAGACGGATTTTGCCGTCGGCGCCTTGTTCCCAGATTTCCTTGTATCCCCCGCGCCCGGTGAACACGTACTGGCGCGCCTGGGTCTGCGGATGCCATTGCTCAACGCCGTACAACACCTGATTGTCGGCAGTGGTGAAGACCCGCTGCACTGCCTGCCCTGTGCGCCTTGGCGCAGGCGGATCAATGATGCCCCGGCGGGCACGGTCGCCCAAACGTTCGATCCCGCTCAACAACGGTTCAACCACATCCAGATGGAAGTGTTGCGGATAGTTGGTGGTCCAGATCGTCATTTCGAGGCGAAACCGGGAGTACAGGTTGAGGCAATTTTGCAGAATCCGGCTGCGTTCGGCCGGTGACGCAATGATGTTCGGAAGGTTGTGCTGCGTGTACAAAGCCAGGTCAACATCGTCGCGAAGTTCGCGTGCCTGGGATAACAGGTAGAACCACGACAAATCATCCGTGCCGCCATAGTTCTTGACCATTTCCAGCCGATGGGAGGTTTTCAGATACAGCAGGTTGGCATCGCTGTGGTTGGTATTGAGCTCCTCGACCAGGTGGATCATGTGTTGTTTGTCCGCTCTGACGCGGATGCGGTCATACCAGAGGTTGACATGCCCCCTGAGCGCCTCCATCTGCTCCAGCAATTGCACCATCTGTACACGCAACGTGCGGGTTTCTTCGAGCATCATCAACCGTTGGTGAAGCGTGTCGGGCAGTAGATCGTCCATCGCATCACTCAGCACTTTGATTCTTTCTGACAAGGCTTTGGCTCTGTATGAAAGGTGCAACGCGCGGCGCCTGTGCCGGTCAGTGATCAACCATGCGGTCTTGCTCTGCATTTCGATCAAAGTCCGTTGCTTGTTGCCATGGGTCAGTGGCATCAGCTCAACCAGTGTCTGATAGCGTTTGCTCGCTAATTGGATATCGCCGACACAGGCGGCTTCGACAGCCGGTTGCAGGACCGCTCGATCCGCCACCGAGGCGCTAGCGTATTTGTTGATCAAGGCATCGCTGATCGCTCCCCGGGCCTGGAGTTGGTCGGCCAGGTCGTCAACCGCCAGAGTCAATTGATGATGGCGGCGAAACGTACGGCTGGCCCACCATTGCGGCAGTCGTTGTCGAATGGGGGCCGGCCAGTGCGGATCAAGTGCATCGGCCAGATATCCGACGATGTTGCCGCCGCCGAGCATGCCGCCTTCCAGGGTGGTGCCATACACGCCGAACCAGGTATCCCACTGGCCGGTTTCGTCCAGGGCGATGGGCTGTTTGTAGGTTTTTTGCGAGGTGCCACGCAATCGCCAATTGCGTGAATCGGTGCTGGGCTGAACTTCATAAATCCGCCCCTGACGCACGATGAAGTCACCGTCGGCGTGGCGGTAAACGCCGCGATAAAGGCCGCTGGTCCCCGGCTCCAGCCCGGCCAGGGAAATCGGACGTTGATACTCGTAGCCGGCAAAACGGGCGATCAAGTGGCGGGCCTGGCGCTGCGAAGGCATGTGCATCGCCGTCGCCGAGGTCGCCAGTGCTCGGGCCTGGCGTGCCCGCACCAATGAGCGAACCCCGCGCGAGACTCCCGAAAACACCATTTCACCGGGCAACAGATCCATGGCAGCGTCAATCAATGACACCAGTACCGACTCGATTTCGGCCAGGCCGTCACCCACGTCTGCGCGCAAAAAAGCCGCCACGGCCTGATTAGCCGCCGTCCAGGCATCGTAGAGCGCCAGGGCGGTGCCGATGAAAGGCAGCATGCCCAGGGCCATTTTGATGTAGTTGAATGCTCGCGGCCCTTTCAGGGCATAACGCTCCATGTACAACGCATCGTTGGAGCGAGAGGTCGAACGATGGGCTTCGATCAATCGGCCCATGTGCGCATCGAGCAGGTGGGCGGCAAACGAAGTCGTGGCCGGCCAGCGCACGCCGACGCCGATGATGGCGTCAAAACGCTTGAGCACGGCCTGCGCAATCCGGCCTTCATGTGCCCGCACGGTGCCTTGCAATGCCCGGCCGGCCAGATAAGAGGTCCACTTGTCTGTCTGACACAGCGTGTACAGGCCCAGGCGGGCCGCTTCCAGGTTGTCGTAACGGCGCAGGAATCGCTCATCGGGGCTGTCGGGCAGATACAGCAAGGTCGTGCCGCTGACTTGCTCTTCAATAAAAGTCACCCCGGACAATGTGGCCGGGCCCTCGTTGTGCGTGTCCTTGCCACCCGCGCTCAGATAGGCCGGGCGGATCACCACACGTTTGTTATCGGCATGCCAGGCCTCAGCGGTGTTGGCGTCGATGGCAATTTTCAGAATCTGCAACTCGTCCAGGCTGATCTGCTTCTGCAGATGGGCGAATTCACCTTGCAGTCTGAGCATGACCTGCCAGGGCTCGATCAGGCATTCGCGGCGATGTTCGCGCACATAAGCGGACTCATCCACCGACCCTGTGAAGGTATCGCGAATGAGTTTTTCATAGGCGTTGGGCAGATCCAGTTCCGGAATGACACGTTTGAGGTACGCAAAGGTAATGCCGTCCTCCAGCGTCTGGCGTTCGGTGGCATCGGTGGCGGTGATTTCGGTCTGGACGAAATTCAAACGCAACGAAAGCGGTTCGAGTTGCATGGACGGGGTGTTGTCGATGTTGAGCTGAGCAAACTCCACCAGGGTCATTTTGCTGCGGGCGGTACTGGGCACCATCACCAGTTCATAACCGGAATGTCCCGGGGCGGGCTTGAAGCGTTTTTCGTATTTCACAGACTCGGGCAGGTCGAGCGTCACCTCGAAATCGCCCTTGATCGAAAAATCATCGCCCAGTCGCTTCAGCAAATGTTTGCGGGTGAATTCGTCTCGCGATTCCAGCGCCAGCGCCAGTTGTTTATGGCTGCGGTGCATCGCCGAAATAAAGCGCTGGATCAGGTCCTTGAGTGTGCCCCGGTCTGTCTCGGACAGATGCTTGAGCCAGCCTGGCAGACGGGTGGCGAGCGTGTCGCTGCGATCCTGCTCCAGCACATGAGCGAAGGTCAGGTTGCGCGCGGCATTGACCGGCACCTGCAAGGCGGCGAGGGTGCGTTTACGCAGGATTTCCAGCTCGTCGGCGTGTTCGCTGCGGCCACGCAGTGCGCTGGCGTTCGACTCGAACTCACTGATCTGCGCATCAAGGCTCGAGTGCAGCGGATCGGTGTCGATCCGGTTCAACAGCAGCGCCAGTTCGGGGGCCTTTTCCTGGATCTTGAACACTTCGCGTTCCAGTTCGCGGCGATTGGCAAAGCGTTGCAAGCCGCCTCCACTGCCGGGCCAGTAAAGCAACACACTGCCTGTCGAGTCTGGGTCGAGAAGCGCGGCTTGCCGCATCACAACAAGCGGGCCCTTAAGTGTTTCGGTCTGCTTGGTGGTGGTCGGGTCAGACGTTTGAGTCATTGTCAGGGTCAGGCTGGCAACCGTGAGCTCAGCGTCGCGCTCGGCTGCGAGGGGCGTGTCCAGAATCGCCTTGAGCAGATTGTGCTCAGCGCTATCGAGTTGACCCAGTGCCAATTGCACTGTTGCCTCGGCGTGCAAGCCGTCCTTGTGCGCCTGATGAATCTGATTGAACGCTGTATTGAACGTGCTCAGGTCCTGTGGTCGCGCTCGATACAGCAGGGCCGTCGCGGCCGTGTCGCAGGTTTTTTCTGCTGCTTCCAGGGCTTTGAGTGCGTCTTTGCACTCTTGCTGACGATGTCCCGTGCCGTCGGTTTCCAGCAATGCATCGAGTGCGTCGCGCGCTCGTTTCAGCGACGCATGTCGCACCGACAACGGGATTGCTGCACGCAGGCTGCCGAACAGCGACTGTTCGTCGGTTTCGATATCGAGTTGTGCAGGTACCGGGTTTGGCGGCAACGCCACGATGATCGCTTTGCGGCGCTGGCTATCGAGCAGGTCTGCCTGAACAAGCGATTGCGCGCCATGCGCCATCAGCCCGGGCTTGCCGTGGTTGGCGTTGCGTAACGCGCTGATCTGAGCCTGTTGGCGATCGGCAAACAGGTCGCTTGAGCCGGTAATCATTGGGTCGGTGGCGGCGCTGTAGACAAAGCGCAGGTCCTTGGTTGGCAAACCGGTCGGGACAAGCGCCTGGCCGGTCAGCCAGTCTTCCAGGACTTGGCGTGTGCTGAACGCCTGGATGGCAACAGGGCGGGAGGGCAGATACAGCAAAGGACTGGCCTTGGCCGGATCGCCCACGCTGATGACCCACGCGCCTTTGAGTTTGACTTTGCTGTTATTGCTCAGCAGCAGCGCCAGTTGTTCCGTGTGGATGGGCTGACCGTCCAGTGTCAGTACCCCGGTGCGGGTATCGATGATCTGTTGCAACGGTTTGAGTTGTTCTGCGGTCAGGGTCCTGCGGGCGAATGCCACCTGGGCTGTGGCTTCGAAGTGATCGCGGTAAAGCTGAACTGCCCGCTCGCGTCGAGTCACCGGGGTGCCGCGCGCCCGCGCGTCCCAAAAACTCAACCAACGAGCCTGGTGTGCCTGTTCGGTGCTCATGGCTTTGAGCTGTTCAAGCATTTGCAGCGGCTTCAAGGTGGCCAGCGGATGAGCCACAGGCACGCCGGTCACCCGGCTGTACCGATCGACCGACGCCTCCAGTGTCGGGTGTTGCACAACAAAAGCACAGGCATCGGTGAGGCAGACAAAACGCTCTGGCTGGTTATCCGTGGCGGTCGAGCGCAGGCCGGCTTGCTCGCCATCAAGATCCAGTTGTTGGCGCAACAGTTCATTGATCGAGTCGCGCAGTGCTGGCGTCGCGGCAACCAATTCGCGCAAACCCTGGCTGCTTTCGCGCCAGCGGGCCGTGGCCTGCAGCAACAGGCTGTCATCAAGATGTCTGGGCAATGGGGCGGCGGGTGGCAGCGCCAGCGGTAGTGGGTAAGGCAGATCGGGGAAAAGGCTATCGGGCATGGCGGCATATCTCGCAATGGGAGCGGCGGTTCCACTCCTTGAGCAAGCCATTTAAGAGGGATCGCGAAGCACCATGGCGGTAGATAGTTATGGCATTGACGACCGCTCGGCACTCTTCATCAAACTGTCATCGAACTGTGGCAGCGCGCTTGTACAAACTTCATCAGACTCGCGCTCTACTGGGGTTCTGCGTTTCGGTGTTTTTCATGTACAAGGTGTTTCTATCAGTCGCGGCCATGTTGGCCGCGCTTTTGTTCGGTTTACCGGCATCTGCGGCGTCGCGTTGTGACGTGAATGTGCCGACCGAGCGGGTTGATCTGGCGCAGGTAAGCCTTGCTTACCAGAGCATCGGTCGTGCCTCGGACCCGGCGCTGTTGCTGGTGATGGGCCTGGGCGGGCAATTGATCCATTGGCCGGATGAGGTGGTGGTTGCGCTGTGTCAGCAGGGCTTTCGAGTCATCCGCTATGACAACCGCGATGTCGGCTTGTCTACCTGGCGGCAGGCACCGGCGGAGGCCAACCTGACCTTTGAAGTGCTGCGCTACAAACTCGGTCTGCCGGTGGCGGCGCCCTACAGCCTGACCGATATGGCCGAGGATTCACTGGGTTTGATGGATGCGCTGCACATCGAGCAATTCCATGTGCTGGGCGCGAGCATGGGCGGGATGATCGCCCAGCACATCGCCGCCATGGCGCCGCAGCGGGTGGAAAGCCTGACGCTGATCATGACCAGCTCCGGCGCCGAAGGTTTGCCGGCGCCGAGTGCGGCATTGGTGCAACTGTTGTCACGGCGCAGCGCACCGAACCGTGAAGTGGCACTGGAACAACAGGCGGATTTGCTGGCGGCGCTGGGCAGCCCTTCGGTCACCGATGATCGGCAGGCGTTGTTGCATCAGGCGGCGGTGTCCTATGACCGGGCGTTCAATCCCGAAGGCGTGAAGCGGCAGATCATGGCGATCCTGGCCGAGCCGAGCCGGGTGGCGCTGCTCAATCAACTGCGCGTGCCAACGCTGGTGGTGCATGGCACGGCTGATCCGTTGTTGCCGGTGATGCACGGCGTGCACCTGGCGGCGCATATTCGTGGCAGCCAGTTGAAACTCATTCCGGGATTGGCCCACCGGTTTCAGGAGGCGTTCAAGGCGCCGTTGCTGGCGGCGGTGTTGCCGTATCTGCAGGCGCATCGTGAGGACACGTCGCATTGGGCGCAGATCGAACCGGTGGCGGCGGGGAATCTGTTGTAGCTGAGGTTTGGCGGGGCCCCTCCGGGAGCAAGCTCCCTCCCAAAGGGGAACGCATTGCCAATGTGGGAGGGGGCTTGCTCCCGAAGGGGCCAGCACTGTCGCCGCAAGACCGGACAGGTGTATCGTCTGGGTTTTGCGGCGCGAGGTGGCTCATGAATTCCACTCTGAAAATCGATTTTGTCAGCGACGTGTCCTGCCCATGGTGCGTCGTCGGTCTGTATGGCTTGTTGCAGGCGCTGGAAATCCTGCGCAACGAAGTGCAGGCCGAGATTCATTTTCAGCCGTTCGAACTGAACCCGAAAATGAGCCCAGAAGGCCAGAACATCGCCGAGCATATCCAGGAAAAATACGGATCGACCCCGGAGCAGTCGCAGAAAAATCGCGAAGCCATCCGTGCCCGTGGCGCTGAGCTGGGGTTTGCCTTTCGCACCGATGGCAACAGCCGGATCTACAACACCTTCGATGCCCACCGCTTGCTGCATTGGGCGGGGCTGGAGGGGTTGCAGTTGCCGTTGAAGGAGGCGTTGTTCAAGGCGTATTTCACCGATGGCGGAAATCCGTCGGATCACGCGCAATTGGCGCAGATCGCCGAAGACGTCGGGCTGGATCGGCAACGCGCCGAGGCGATTCTGGCGGCGGACGAGTTTGCCGGGCCGGTGCGCGAAGAAGAGCAGGTATGGCTGCAGCGCGGGGTGAGTTCGGTGCCAACCGTTGTGTTCAACGGTCAGTACGCGGTGACGGGCGGGCAGCCGGTGGAGACCTTTGTCGGGGCGATCCGGCAGATCATGGCCGAGTCCAAGGGTGGCACCGTCAACTGACGAGCTACGAGCCCCTCACTGAAGACCTCTCCCGCAGGGAGAGGGGCTGACAGGCTTTGATCTTAACTGTGAAGACGCACCCAAACGGTCACCAACACCGTCGCTGCCATCAACCACGCCACCGCCGCGACCGCCAGCGAAGCCTCCAGGCGCATTCGATCGACCATCACATACAACGTCGCCAGATACACGAAGTACGGAATGATCGACCACATGCCGAACACGATCGTGGTCTTGAGGTCATCGATTGATCGCCCCTTGCCGACGATGTAGTGCGCGATCAAGGCGAACGTCGGAAACAGCGGCACCAGGCCGGCGATGTAATAGTTTCGGGTCTTGGCCAGCGCCGCCAGAATCACGACAACGGCAGCGCCGAGTGCCGCTTTCAGTAGCAGATCCATCAGTGGCTCAACCCATACTTTTTCACTTTGTCGAACAGCGTGGTCTTGGCCATTCCCAGTTCCAGGCTGGCCTGGGTCAGGTTGCCGCCACTGCGCAGCAAGGCGTCGTTGAGCAGGTTGCGTTCGAAGGCTTCCACCGCTTCGGCGAATGTCAGCCCCTGGCTACCGCTGCTGGCGCCGGACTTCTTGAAGGCCGGCAAGCCGAGGGCGAAGCGTTCGGCGACGTTACGCAGTTCACGCACGTTGCCCGGCCAGTCGTGGCTCATCAGGTTCGACAGGGTCTGGTTGTCCAGTTCCGGCAGGGCACGGTCGAAACGCAGGGCTGACTGCTGGGTGAAGTGTTCGAACAGTTGCAGGATGTCTTCGCGGCGTTCGCGCAGTGGCGGCAACTCCAGGGTCACTACGTTGAGGCGGTAATACAGGTCGCTGCGGAATTCGCCGGCCTTGCTCGATTCATCGAGGTCGGACTTGGTTGCCGCAATCACCCGGCAATCCACCGCCACGCTCTGGTTCGAACCGAGGCGTTCGAGGGTGCGTTCCTGCAATACGCGCAGCAGTTTGATCTGCAACGGCAGCGGCATGCTTTCCACTTCATCGAGAAACAACGTGCCGCCGTCAGCGTGTTCGATCTTGCCGATGCGGCGTTTGCCGGCGCCGGTGAAGGCGTTGGCCTCGTGGCCGAAGATCTCGCTTTCAAAAAGGTTTTCCGGCAGACCGCCGCAGTTCAATGCGACGAACTGCTTGCTGTGACGGCGACTGAAATCGTGCAGGCAACGGGCAACCAGTTCTTTGCCGGTGCCGGTTTCGCCCTCGATCAGGACGTTGGCCGAAGTGTCGGCGACGTTGGCGATCAGCTCGCGCAGGTTTTGCATGGCTGGCGAACGCCCGATGATCCGCCCTTCAAGGGAATCGCGTTCGGCCAGTTGCCGACGCAGCGCCGAGACTTCGCGCGCGAGGCTGCGTTGCTCCAGCGCACGCCGCGCAACGTCCACCAGCCGCTCCGGCGAGAACGGCTTTTCCATAAAGTCGTAGGCGCCTTTCTGCATGGCGCCGACGGCCATGGAGATGTCGCCATGGCCGGTGATCAGCACCACCGGCAGGCTGCGGTCACGCTGCTTGAGACGGGTCAGCAACTCCAGGCCATCGATGCCCGGCAGACGAATGTCGCTGATGACGATCCCGGCGAAGTTGTCGCCGACCCGCTCCAGGGCTTCTTCGGCACTGCCGACGCCGATGCAGGGAATGTCTTCCAGCGTCAGCGCCTGTTGGCAGCCGAGCAGGACATGGGGGTCGTCTTCGACGATCAGCACACTAAGGTCGTGGTTCATATTGGCTCGGCAGGAGTAGGGCTTACCAACGGTAAACTGAGGACGAAGGTGGTGCCACCGCTGGCCGGGTGTTCGACACCCAGATGCCCGCCGGTGGCGGCCGCGAGGCTGGCAGAAAGGGTCAGGCCCAGCCCCAGGCCTTGCTCGCCCGGTTTGGTGGTGAAGAACGGTTCGAACAGATGCTTGCGTACTTGGGCGTCGACACCATGGCCGTTGTCGCGCACCCGCAGGCGATATTTTCCGTTGAACTCGTCACCCTCCAGCCACAGCTTGGGCAGCGGCTGCGCTTGCATGGCGTCGAGGGCGTTGCCGATCAGGTTGACCAGAATCTGTTCGAGACGGGTCTGGTCGATCTGCACCTGCACATCTTTGAACTGCCGATGCAGTTGCAGCGCCGAGCTATCCAGGCGTGCGCCGAGTAATTGCAGGGCCGCCTCCACGGCCTTGCCGAGGCTGGCCTGGCCCTGATTGTCACCACGCCGGGCAAAAGAACGCAGGCTGGCGGTGATCCGGCCCATGCGATCGATCAAGTCATTAATGGTCTTGAGATTGGTACTGGCGACATCGAGTTGACCGCGCTCAAGGAAGCGAACGGTGTTGCCCGACAGCGTGCGCATGGCCGCCAGTGGCTGATTCAATTCGTGGGCGATGCTGGTGGACATCTGGCCGATGGCAGCGAGTTTGCCCGCCTGCACCAGCTCATCCTGAGCCCGGCGCAACGTCTCTTCGGCCTGACGCCGTTCGCGAATCTGGCTCTTGAGGCGATCGTTGCTGGCGCGCAGGTCAGCGGTGCGTTCGGTAATCCGACGCTCCAGTTGATTGTTGGCTTGCTGCAAGGCTTCGCGGGCTGCGAGGCGGGTGGCGATGACCTTGCGCCGCTCGTTCCAGGCGATCAGCAGGAAGGCGACCAAGGCAAACGCGATGGCGACCAGAATGCCCTGATTGATCGCTTCGCGGCGCAGATCCTGAAGCGGCGTGAGCAGTGTGAAATTCCACGGTGTATCGCTTAAGGGGCGGGTCTGTGCCAGATAACTGATGTTTTCGTCATCGGACTGTAATTCACTGTTGGCCGGGAACGTGAGTTTTTCCACGCCTTCGGCCAGGGTTTCCCGGGCCAGCGGTTGCAGTTCGTTGAGCGGAAACCAGTAGTACTGCAGGCTGCGGGCGAGTTTTTCCTTGGTCTCATCGCTCAGCGGTACCACCGATTTGAGCCGTCGGGCCGGATCGCTGGAGAGAATGATGATGCCGTTTTCGTCACTGACAAACGCTTCGAGGCGCGCCCGTTGCCAGCGCTCTTCCATGGCTTCGAGCCTGACTTTGACGACGGCAACGCCGATGATCTTGCCGTGTTCTTCCAGGCCATGGGCCAGGTAATAACCGGGTTCGCCGTTGGTGCTGCCGATCCCGTAGAAGCGTCCGGGTTCGCCACGAACGGCTTTCTGGAAGTAGGCGCGAAAGGACAGGTCTTCACCGAGGTAACTGTCGACATCGCGCCAGTTGCTGGTGGCCAGGACGCGGCCAGTGGTGTCCATAACGTAGATGGCCCGACTGCGACTGCGCCGGTTCAGGCCCTCAAGGTATTGGTTGACCGTTTGCCGATGTTCCGGGGTCGGGTCGGCCAGCAGTTGCGGGACACTGGTTTCCAGTTCCAGCAGGCTGGGCAGGTAGGTGTATTTGCTGATCTCGCTTTCGACTGCTCGGGCGTGCAGTTCTAGCTGACGCTGGCCGTTCTCGCCGAGGCTGCGGATACCGAAGTGTTCACTGGTCCAGAAGCCGATGTAACCCAATCCGATCATCAGGGCGATGACCAGCGGCGGCAGGAACAAATGACGAATCAGACGGGGCTTCACGGCAAGTGATGGCGGCGCGGCGCGATAGAGAGTGGGGTCGCATTTCATCACAGATGCCTTGGGTCAACCACAACACAAATCTCAGGATCATCATTGATCCAGTGTGAAAGCGGGCTTGCTCGCCAAAGCGGTGGGTCAGTCAACGATAATGTTGAAAGTGCCGGCCTCTTCGCGAGCAAGCCCGCTCCCACAGAGGGGAGCGGTGTGTTGCTTTTAGTGCTGCAGAATTTTCTCGAGGAAATGCTGCGCACGTTCGGAGCGGGCCTTGATGTCGCCGAAGAACTCTTCCTTCGGGCAGTCTTCGATGATCTTGCCGGCGTCCATGAAGATCACGCGGTCGGCCACTTTGCGAGCGAAGCCCATTTCGTGGGTCACGCACATCATGGTCATGCCTTCGTTGGCCAGTTGCACCATCACGTCGAGTACTTCGTTGACCATTTCCGGATCTAGCGCCGAGGTGGGTTCGTCGAACAGCATGACGATCGGGTCCATCGCCAGCGCACGGGCAATCGCCACACGCTGTTGCTGGCCACCGGACAGTTGCCCCGGGTGCTTGTGGGCGTGGGCCGACAGACCGACGCGCTCAAGCAGTTGCAGACCTTTCTGGGTCGCCTCTTCCTTGCTGCGGCCCAGCACCTTGATCTGCGCGATGGTCAGGTTTTCGGTGATGGTCAGGTGCGGGAACAGTTCGAAATGCTGGAACACCATACCCACGCGTGAACGCAGCTTCGGCAGGTTGGTCTTCGGATCGGCAATGGAGGTGCCGTCCACGACGATGTCACCTTTCTGGAACGGTTCCAGCGCGTTGACGCACTTGATCAGGGTCGATTTGCCGGAACCCGACGGGCCGCAGACCACGATCACTTCGCCTTTTTTGACCTCGGTGCTGCAATCAGTCAGCACCTGGAAGTCGCCATACCACTTGTTGATGTTCTTGATGGAGATCATACGGCAAACCTTTTTTGCAGACGCTTGACCAGCAGCGAGGCGGCAAAGCTGATTGTGAAGTACACGACACCGGCAATAATCAGGAACTCATTGGAACGGCCAATGATGTCGCCACTGGCGCGGGACGCGTTGAGGAAGTCCACCAGGCCCACGGTGTAAACCAGCGAGGTGTCCTGGAACAGAATGATGCTCTGTTGCAGCAGCAGCGGGGTCATCTTGCGAAAGGCCTGCGGCAGGATGATCAGACGCATCATCTGGCCGTAGGTCATGCCCAGTGCCTGCGCCGCACCCATCTGGCCTTTGGGGATCGACTGCACACCCGCCCGGACGATTTCGCAGAAGTACGCCGCTTCAAACATCATGAACGCCACGATGCAGGAGGCGAACGCACCGATCGGGGTGTCTTCACCGGTAATCCAGCGCAGCACGAACGGCACCGCCAGATAGAACCAGGTGATCACCAGCAGCAGCGGGATCGAACGGAAGTAGTTGACGTACGCGCCAGCGATGCTCGAAAGCAGCTTGTTATGCGACAGACGCATCAGCGCCAGGATGGTGCCGAGAATGATCCCGCCGACCACGCCCATGGCCATCAGTTTGAGGGTCATCACCATGCCGTTCCACAAACCGGGAATGGCCGGGACGATGCCACTGAAATCGAATTCCATTATTTACCCCCCACGGAGATCAGGCCGGGCACGGCAACTTTCTTCTCGATCACGCGCATCAGCAGCATCAGGCTCATGTTCAGGGTGAAATAGATCAGCGTTGCCAGGGTGAAGGCTTCGAACAGGTTGGCCGAGAACTCGGCTGTCTGTTTGGTTTGAGCGAGCAGCTCCATCAGACCGATCAGCGAGGCCACGGAGGAGTTTTTGAACACGTTCAAAAACTCCGAGGTGAGCGGTGGAATGATGATCCGGTAAGCCTGGGGCAGCAGCACGTTCCAATAGATTTGCGGCAGCTTGAAACCCATGGCACGGGCGGCCGATTCCTGGCCGCGAGGCAGCGCCTGGATGCCGGTGCGCACCTGTTCGCAGACCCGCGCGGCGGTGAACAGGCCAAGGCACACGACAACACTCAGGTAGGCCGAGGTGGTCGGGTTCAGGTCCTGCTTGTACCACTCTTGCAGATCCGGAGGCAGCAGGTCGGGTACCAGGAAGTACCAGATGAACAGCTGAACCAGCAGCGGCACGTTACGGAACAGCTCGACGTAGCAGGTCGCGATGCCCGATACGATGCGGTTCGGCACGGTACGCATGACGCCCAGGATCGAGCCCAGCAGCAGGGCGATGATCCAGGCGACGATGGCGATGGCGATGGTCCAGCCCAGCCCGGAAATGAACCAGTCGAGATAGGTCTCGCTGCCCACGCCGGTGGACTTGAAGAACACGCCCCAGTCCCAGTTGTAATTCATTAGGGTCTCCCCTCGATTCGATCGATGTACAAGTGCCCGCCTGGGGAAACTCCGTTCCCGGCCTGATCCTGAGGGTCAGGCACACGCGATCGGCTCGACAGACACCGGTTCGAGTGTTTCCAAAAAATGCCAGCAGGGAGTGACCATCCCCTGAAGAGGCAGGTGCCTCTTCAGGGGACAAGGTTAGTCAGAAATCAGGACTTCTTGTCGTCAGCCGCTTTGTCGGTCGGATTGGCGATCAGGGCCTTGAGCTCGTTGCTCATCGGGAAGTTCAGGTTCAGGCCTTTTGGTGGAATCGGCTGCATGAACCACTTGTTGTAGATGGTGTTGATCGCGCCCGAGGCGTAGGTAGCCTTGATGGCGTCATCGACAGCCTTTTTGAACGGCTCGTCGCCTTTGCGCATCATGCAGCCATAGATTTCGTACGACTGTGGAGTGCCGGTCACTTCCCAGTCAGCCGCCTTCTTGGCCTTGGCGGCTTCACCTGCCAGCAACGCGTCGTCCATCATGAACGCAACGGCACGGCCCGATTCCAGCATCTGGAAGGACTCGCCGTGGTCCTTGGCGGAGATGACGTTCATGCCCATTTGCTTGTCGGCATTCATCGACTTGAGGATGCGCTCGGACGTGGTGCCGGCGGTGGTCACGACGTTCTTGCCTTTGAGGTCGTCGAAATCCTTGTACTTGGAGTCTTTCTTGGACAGCAGACGGGTGCCGATTTCGAAGATGCCGACGGAGAAGTCAACTTGCTGCTGACGCTCGACGTTGTTGGTGGTGGAACCGCACTCGACGTCCACGGTGCCGTTCTGCACCAGCGGGATACGGGTTTGCGAGGTCACCAGGTTGTATTTGACCTGCAGGTCTGGAAGGTCGAGGTCTTTCTTGATCGCTTCGACGATGGCCATTTGGATATCGTGCGAGTAGCCGACCGGTTTGCCGGACGCATCAGCGATGTAGGAAAAAGGAATAGAAGCGTCGCGGTGGCCCAGGGTGATCACACCGGACTCTTTGATTTTCTTCAGGGTGCCGGTGAGTTCGGCGGCGAAAACTGGCGTGCTGATCAGAGCGGCAGCAATGGCTGCGCCCAGGATATGGGGAACGATGCGCATCAAATTTTCCTCGACATTGTTTTTTTTATGGAGCCAGTTCGTCGGCCCTTTTGTGCTTCGAATGCCTGACGGCTCCTGAAGGATTGGCTCAACAGACATTCGTCGCGAGAGTGTAGAGCATGAGTCGTGCCAAACCAGTCGAAAGTGGTTAACTGCTTGATCTGCTTGGTTATTAAGTTTTTGTGTCGGTGTTATTCGGGAAAACTGATCCGGTTATCCGAATCGACCGGAAGGTCGCGTTCGGAAAACCGAATACAGCCACTTCAGCGCCAGACCGGCAGGCAATCAAAAACAAACAGCAGGTGCGAAACCGCGCAGATCACCCCGAAAAACAGCACCAAAACGATCATCGGCGTACCGCCCCAGACCCGATAGCGCGGGCTGCCGAAGCGTTGGCGCGAGGCTCTGGCCAGCAAGGCCGGGGTAATCACCGCCCACAGGGTAGCGGCCAGTCCGGCGAAACCGATGGCGTGAAGAAACCCTTCGGGCCAGAGCAACCCACACAGCATCGGTGGCAGGAACGTGACCGCGGCGGTCTGCAGGCGGCCCATGGGGCTGTCATCGAAACCGAGCACATCGGCGAGGTAATCGAACAGGCCAAGGGTGACCCCGAGGAACGAGCACGCCACGGCAAAGTTAGAGAAGAAGGTCAGCAACAGATCGATGTTGGCGCTGTTGAGTCGCGCGCCCAATGCGCTGATCAGCACGTCGATATTGCCCCCTTGCCGGGCGATGTCCTTGAACCCGTCCCGGGGAATGTTGCCCATGCTGCACAGCATCCACACCAGGTACAGGCCAAGCGCGATCAGCGTGCCGCTGACCAGGCAGGCGCGAATCCGCTGTGGGTCCTTGCCGTAATGCTTCATCAGGCTCGGCACGTTGCCGTGGAAACCGAACGACGTCAGGCAGAAGGGCAGGGTGACCAGCAGATAGGGCCAGTAGTGGCTGTCGGCGCTATCGAGATTGAGCAGGGTGGTGCTTTGCACATGGCCGAGCAGCCCGCCGAAGGTCAGAAAGAACGCGAGGATTTTTGCCCCGAACACCAGCGTGGTCATGCGGCTGACTGCCGTGGTGCTGAGCCAGACGATAAACGCCACCAAGAGCGTGAAGCCCAGACCGCCGACACGCGATGACAGATCCAGGCCCATTGATTGCGCCGTATGGCGGATCACCGAACCGCTGGCCGAAATGTACGCGTAGGTCAGGATGTAGAGCACAAAGACAATGCTCAGGCCGTTCAGCCGGTTCCAGTGGCGTCCGAGCAGATCCCGGGTGATGGTGGAAAAACTCGCACCTTCGCGGTAGTTGAGATTGGCTTCGAGGATCATCAGGCCCGAATGCAGGGTGCAGAACCAGGCGAACAGCAGGACCGCCACCGAGCCGTAAAACCACAGGCCGGACATGACCACCGGCAACGAAAACATGCCCGCGCCGACGATCGTGCCGCCGATGATCATGGCACCGCCAAGGATCGAAGGTGATCGTTCGACAGCGGGAAGGGAAGCTATTGAAGTGACGCGCATGGCAAGGGCCTGCAATTTGAGTTGTTATAGGTACGGCTAACACGACCCCTGTGGGAGCGGGCTTGCCCGCGAAGAGGCCATCGAATTCAACGTCTCTGTTGACTGATCCGCCGCCATCGCGGGCAAGCCCTCTCCCACAGGGTTTTGTGCACGATGCGATTCAAACGATGTTCAGCAGGTGCGTCAGCTGCCGCACGCTCGCCAACAGGAAGTCGTCCTGCCCCGGCAGCGCATCGAACGACAACCCCACCGGCAACGAACCGGCGCGGGCGACCGGAATGCTGATGCTCGGCGCCGCCAGGTTGCTCGCCGGGTCGGTATTGCGCACGAAGGTCTCGAAATTGCTCTCGTCCGAGCAATCGCTGAGCAACGGCGCGCTGCACGCAACGGTAGGGTAGGCGAGCAGGTCCAGTTGGTGCTGGCCGAACAACGCCCGGTATTCCTTTTCCAGGCGCAGCTTGCTCATCAACGCCTGCACGTAGTCGGTGTAGGAGATCGCCGGGCTTTCCAGTTGGGCGGTGAGAATCCGCTTGATCGCCGGATCGCGGATCTGCGCGAGGATGTCGAGGAACTGCCCACCACGCCCTTGCCCCATGAGGAAACGAGGGAAGTCGATGAAGAACTCATAGATTGGCAACGGAAACTGAATGGCTTCGTTGATTTCACCGATCAGGGCATCGTCGACCGGCACGATGCTCACGCCGCGATCGGCCAGGCTGTCGATCGCGGCGCGGCAGTCGCGTTGCACGTTATCTTCAAGATTGGCCCACAGGAAACGTTCCGGGATGCCGATGCGCAGCGGCCGATCATCGGCCAAACGGACGGGACGGCTACCGGTGAGGTGGCGGTGAACAAACTGGCAGTCCTCCACGGTGCGGGTCAGCAGGCCCGAGGTGTCCTTGGTCTGCGACACCGGGACGATGCCGTCTACGGGATATAGCCCGGTGGTCGGGCGGAAACCGACGATCCCGCAGAACGCTGCCGGGATACGCACAGACCCGCCGGTGTCGGTGCCGACCGCGCACGGCACCAGCCCGGCGGCGACAGCGGCGGCGCAACCGCCGCTGCTGCCGCCGGCGCTGTGGCGCTCGTTGGCAGGGTTGATCACGGCGCCATGGGTATGGTTGGCCGACGTCACGCCGAACGACAGTTCGTGCATGTTGTTCTTGCCCACGACCCGTGCGCCCAATTGTTTGAAGCGCTGGACGATGCCCGCATCGTGCTGCGGAAAGTAATCGGACAGACCGGGGGTGCCAGCGGTGGTCGGCATGCCGCTGACGTTGATGTTGTCTTTGAACGACACGGGCAGGCCAAACAGTGCGCTGTCACGCCCGATCCCATCGGCCTTGAGCGCCGCCGGGTCGAAGGTGATGAAGCTGTTCAGGTGTTGCGCCATCGCATGACGATCGCGCAGCGCTTGCTGCCAGGTGTCCAGGCAGAGTTGGCCACTGCGGAATCCGTTGACGAGCGCTTCAATAGAAAGCTGGCTGTACATGAATGTGTCTCGGCGATTGAAAGGGGCGGATTCAGCAGTAGCGATACTGCGAGTGCAGGTCATCGAGCGGGTTGCCGGCAATCAAGTCGCCACCCAGGCTGCTGATCACTGCGCAGGCACCGTTGAGTGCCGTCTGAATCGCACCTTCGGCCCAACCGCCGGTGAACGAGGCGCCGCAACCGGCCAGGTACAACCCGGTGTCTTGATTCGGATCGAGCGCGGTGCGGAACTGATAGAACAGGCGTTCGGAATAAATGTCGTCGCCGGGGAAGTTCAGCTTGAAGGCGCCCAGCGCATGCTTGTCGGTCAGCCAGTCGTATTCCAGAACGTAGCGCTGGTAGTCGCCACCGAGCGGCAGCAGATGGCTGGCAAATTCCGGTGCACTCATCGCCAGCTCATCGACCAGACGCAGGCAGCGCTGCACTTTGTCGGACATCGAGACCATTTTGTGCGAGTCATCTTCCCAGGTGTAACTGATCAGCACCACGCCCCAGGATTCCGGGTCCTGCGGTGCGTAGTCCAGGCAATACACGCCTTTGACCAGGGTGTCGGTCTGGATGTTTTGTGGCAGGCCGTGCTTGAGCCAGAACTTGTCCTTGGTCAGGATGAACAACTTGGACGAACCGACCATATGGGTCTCATTGATTGCCCGCGCCACGTCGCGATTGACGAAGGCCTGGTTCTGCGTGAGCTTGAGGTTGACTTGCAGTGCGCGGGTCGTGGTCGTGGTAATCACCCGGTCGCAGGCGTAGGTTTCGCCGTTGCTGCCAGCCAGCAGGATTTGCCCGTCCGGGCCTTTGTTGATCGATTCGATGCGCGTGCGACAGATCATGTCGCGTACCTGAATACCGTTGAACGAGGTGTCGGCGATCAGTTCGGCCAGCGCCGAGATGCCGTTGGGCACCAGGCGTTGATTGACCTCCAGGGCATTGACCACCAGCCGCAGGATTTCCGTGAACGAGGCGCGATACACCGACTGGAAACCGCCCGAGCCAATCCCCAGCGAACCGAACAGGTGGAAGTCTTCCGGCTTGCGCCACGCCCGGCCGCCGGGCGGATTGTTGCCGGTGAAAATGCGCACCATCGCCGAGTAAAACGAGCTGTCGCCGAAGCAATCCAGATAGCGCTGCCACTCCGGCTGCACTTCGCAGTAGTTGTGCTGCTTGAGCAATTCAGTCAGCAGCAGCGGCGGTGCGAGACTGCTGCCGTCATCGAGTGTTACGCCTTCGCGCAAAAATGCGTTCCAGCCTTGGTGTACGGTGCTGAACAAGGCCGGCGGCGGTTGCATCGCAGCCCAGTGATGGGCCTCGCCACGGTAGTGGATTTCTGTGTCGACGACGCCCGGATCGGGAAACGCTTCGGTGGTTTCGATGCCGAAGCGGTTGAGGTAATGGAACAGTCCGACTTCGCTGGGCGGGAAGCGCATGGCGCCCATTTCGGCGATGAATTGCGGTTGGTCTTCGTCAAAGCACTGGGTCAGCAGACGACCGCCGACGTGTTCCGGTTCGGCTTCGAACAAGGTGACGCGGCGTGCACCCGAGCGCAGCAATTCGTAGGCGGCGACCAGCCCGCTCAGGCCGGCACCGACGATACCGATGTGTTTCTCGGCGGTTTCCACTGGCAGGTAACCGATGGCTTCTTCGGCATTGCGCAGGAACTGGCCGTAGTCATACAGCAGATCGACATAGGGAAAAGACAGGCACGCGGACGCCTGGTTGGAGCCTTTGGAAGTAGGGTTCACAGGGGGGATTCTCGGTCGATCAGATAATGAGCTGCAGGCTTTCAAGGGCGCGTGCGGGGTTGAGCAACAGGATCTTTTTGCCGTGGATTTTCCAGGTGCCATCGATATTGATCAGTTGGTGTTCGACGGTCACCGGGTAATGCCATTCGCTGTCGCCACGGGCTTCGCAATACAGCATGTTGCTGCTGGCGACGGCGCTGTACGACGATTCATCCAGGGTGATGCGCGGGCGTTGGGCGATGTGCAGGCTGCGGCTCTTGGGCTGCTGGGAAAAGTTGCGCGCATTGGCCAGCCGATTGATGCGCAGCGTGGTCAGAAAGCGGTCTTCATACACCAGCGATGATTCATGCAACGGGCTGCGTTGCTCGCGGGTCATGGGGATCCAGTAGGTGTAGTCGTCGCTGAGCAATTGTTGCCAGGCGTCGAAATCCTGCTGGTCGAGCAGGTGCAGTTCGGTCTCGATCAGTTGCTCGATGGCGTGGTGATTAGATGGATCGTGTCGCATGGTCGCCCCGCATCAAGTGCTGCCAACTGTTATAGAAATTACGCATCGCCATTTCGCTGGTGCCGGACACCACCTGGGTCTGCTCGTAGGTTTCATTGGGTTCGAACAAGCGACTGACGTTGACCCATTCGTTGGCATCGCTGCCCAGGCCTTCCATCGCCCGCTCGTACATTTCCACGTCGTCGTGGGCGACCATCGAGCACGGCGAGTTGATCAGGTTGTTGTATTGCACGGTTCTTTCGAGCAACTGCACGGGCGCGCCTTGCAGTTCGAAGATCCACGATTCGACGATGGTTTCCCGGGCGCTGACCGGCTTGATCACGCGCAGCGTCTGGATCGGGCCCTTGACCATCAGATTGGGGAAGTACACGGTGTTATGCCGGGTGTCGTCGAGGATCGCCCGGGCCTGGTCTTCGCCGTAGCTGTCGACCATCAACTCCCAGTAACCGGGAATATCGGTGTAAGCCTTGTGGATCGAGTTGCTGACCCCGGTGTGCCCGTGGCCGTTGGGCCAGACGCGAATGCCCATACCGGCGAAAAACTCGTAAGAAGCCATGAACGGCGAGAACAGTTCGACGGCCATCGGCGGCTTGCCCTGTTCCCCGGTTTCCTTCCACAGACGAATCGCTTCGCCCGCCGAGGACTCGTGAGCGATCATCGGATGGCAGGTATCAGTCTGGTTATCGACGACCATTTTCCAGTTGCAGCGATGGCGGTGCAGCAGCGGTTGGCCGATCACTTTCAACTGACCCCGCGGCGAGCGCATGACCATGTTGTCGAGGGTCGACAGCGATTCGCCGAAGAACTCGTCGAAGCCGATACCTTCTTGCGTCAAACGCACGAACACGAAGCCGCGATAGTTATGCACCGCCGCCACGTTGCGCATGCCCTTGTGCGCGGAACAACTGCTGAGGTCGCAGTCGTCGTATTCCTTTTTTACCGGAATGCTCAACAACTCGCCGTCGGTCTTGAACGTCCAGGCGTGGTACGGGCAGCGCATGAAACGCCCGACATTGCCACGAGTCTCGGCCAGGACTTTCACGCCCTTGTGCGGGCAGCGGTTGTGCAGCACGACGATCGCGCCGTTCTTCTGGCGCACCATCGCGAGCGGCTGCTGGGCGAGGGTGGTAGTGAAGTAGTCACCGGTTTCGGGGATCAGGCTGTCGTGACCCAGGTAACACCAACTCGCGGCGAAAACCCGCTGTTGTTCCTGTTCGAAGAGTGACTGATCAAGGTACAGAGATTTATGCACTTCTCTGCCATTGAAGTAGTTGTCCAACGGGGTGTCCTCTTTAGATCGCCAGCTTCAGGCGTGGGCTTTTCGCCCGTGAAACACAGGGATAGATCCGTGCGCTACAGGCAGCTTCTTGTTCGCTCATGATGAAGTCGCGGTGGTCGACTTCGCCTTCCAGTACGTCCAGTGCGCAGACGCCGCATTCGCCGCGACGGCAGTCGTACAACGGATCGAGCCCGGCCGCTTCCAGGGCTTCGAGCAGCGTTTGCTCAGGGCCGATTTCGACGCTAACGCCAGAGTCGGCCGCGTCGATCACAAAGCCTTGTGCGGCATCGTTGCGGGCAACGTTGAACACCTCAAGATGGATGCGCTCACGGGCCAGGCCGACGGCTTCGGCATGGCTCAAGATTTCGTTGAGCATCGAAGTCGGGCCGCAGACATAGAGACGGTCGTCGGCGTCGAGGTCGGCGAGCAGTTGATTGATCGCCGGGCGGCTGCCGGACAGGTGCAACTGCATGCGCTCCTGCAACTGAGCTTGCAGATGTTCGGCGTAAGCGGCGTCATCGGCACTTTTCGCGAAGTAGTGCAGGAGCGGCGTTCGCTCAAGCGTATGCAGATGGCGCAGGATGCCGGTCAACGGTGTAATGCCGATACCGCCGGCAATGGCGATATCGCGGCCGGTGCTGGCGTCGAGCGGGTAGTTGAAGGTGTTGAACGGGCCTTCCAGTTCCACGCAGTCATCCACGGCCAGAGCGCCGATGTAGCGGCTGCTGGCGGAATCCGGCGAGAGGCGGATAGCAAAGGTGAAGTTGCCGTCGGCGGCCTCATCCAGATGTACCGTCGAATAGTGACGGCAGTCGCTCAGCCCGGGGATCAACCACTTGAAATGCGCCCCGGCATGGCTCATGGCGGCCAGGGTGGCCGGGCCGCTGACCGTTATTTCCTTGATCGACGCCGACAGCATCCGGCATTGGGTGACGGTGTATTTCATGCGGGCTTTACCGGGCTGATTGGCGTTTCGTGCAGGTACAACCATTGGACGTCGTGGTGCTGAACGCAAAGGATCGCTACCGAGATGCGCGACGTTTCAACCTGGTTCAGGCGATGGGTTTCCTTGTAGCGTAGCGCTACTGTCGCGCCTTCGTGCCAGACCGTATGCAGGTCGCTGATCAGGATTTCCAGGCCTTTACGGGCGCCGATTGCACCTTTGAACAACTGTTCGACCTGCGCCCGGCCGACCACCGCGGCTGAGGTGGTGACCATGCTGAAGTGCTCGGCGAAGACCGCCATCAGCGGTTCCACGCTGGCTTCGCCCGTGCCGTCGGTATCGGTAAACACGCGATGAATCAGTTCATGCACGTGGTGAATGCTGTGTTGCGCTTGTTCAACCAGGTTGTTGTTCATGACATTCCTTTGGAGGGTTCAATTGGCTCATTTGAAACAGCGGAAACAGCCCGACCAGCGCCGCAATCGCGAAGGTCGCGTGATAGGCCGCCGTGGTGTCGAACTGCTTGAGCAGCAGGTTGAAGATCATCAGAAACAGCGCGGCACCGAGGCTGAACGACATTTGCCGGTTGATGTTCCAGATCACGCTGGCCTTGTGCGTGTCGCCGCCGGCAAAATCCATCAGCGAAGTGGTTTGCGCGGTGTTGGCGCCGATGCCGCCACCGATGCCCATCAGGCTGTAAGCAATCACGATTACCCAAAGATCCGTCGGCGCATTCACCAGCATCAGCGTGGCGATGCCCGCGCTGTGCAAGAGCATGCCGAGGATGAACAGGCGTTTGGCGCCGACCCGGTTGTAGACCCGGCCACAGATCGTCATCGCGATGAATGCGCCGATGGCATAGAGGATCATGAACATCCCGGTCAGCCGGGCGCTGAAGTGCAGGGTGTTCTGCAGGAAGAAAATGCTCATCAGGTTGACCCCGGTGAACACCCCCGGAATCGCGTAATAGATGAAGATCGAAGTGCTGAGTTTTTTGCTCTTGAGCAGGCACAGTTCGATGATTGCGTTGCTGGATTTACGGTAGTGCGCAAGGTACAGCGCGATGAATATCAGGCCCGCGACCAAGCAGGCGATCGCGGCCGCTGCCGGGTAGTCGCCGCCATACAGCGACATGCCCATCAGCAGGCTGGCCAGTGCTGCGCTGACCAGCAACAGGCCCTTGATGTCCGGGCGGGACAGGCTGGCGGGTTTGCTTTCCTTGATCCAGAACCACGACAGCCCGGCAGCGATCAACGAGAACGGGATGTTGCTGTAGAACACCCAGCGCCAGGAACTGCTATCGACGATGATGCCGCCGACCGTGGGCGAAATGGCCGGGGCGATCAGTGCCACTGCCATGACCAGCGTGGAGATTTTTGCCCGCTGCTCGCCCTGAAACAGATTGAACGTCAGCGCCTGGCCCACTGGAATCAGCAGCCCGCCGCCGATGCCCTGGATAAAACGCCAGATCACCAGTTCATGGAAGCTGTCGGACAAACCGCACATCCATACGGAACCGGTGAATACCAGCATCGAGGCGGTGAGAATCTCGCGACTGCCGAAGCGGCCCGCGAGCCAGGTGCTCACTGGAATAATCAGGGTCAGGCCGAGAATATAAGCATTGGCGACCCAGGCCACAGACGAAGTACTGACTTGCAAAGTTGCCGATATACTGGGCAATGCCACAGCCGACATGAATATATTAATGCAGTCAATAAAAAATCCGATCAAAAAAATCAGCGCGATTTTATAGCGATAGTTCATGTTGTATCCCCTTTGCCGCGCAGCATAGGGGCGGTGGACTTGAAGTGTCGATACGACTATGCTTAAAACAATGTTTGACAGGATTTAACAGTGAGCCATAGCGCCATGCACTCTCATCTTAATCGGGTTCAGACGTTTCTCGCGGTGGTTGATTTTGGTTCTTACACCAAGGCCGCCAATTACCTGAGTATCAGCAAAGCCATGGCCAGCCTGCATGTCAAGGCGCTGGAAGAGGTTTTGTCTGCGACATTGCTTATTCGCAATACGCGCAATATATCGCTGACGGAAATTGGTCAGGACTTTTATGAAGAGTTCAAGGGAATAGTCGCGGACATCGATAATGCCTTCGATAACGTATTGAAGGGTAATAATCGTGTCTCCGGTAAGTTGCGCATAAGTTCCACGAGTGAATATGGCGAAAAGTATATTCTGCCGTTGATCCCATTGTTCTCCGAGCGCTATCCGGAAATTCGCTTGTGCTACAACTTCAATTCTTCATTGAATGATCTGGTGGCGGAAAAACTCGATCTGGTGATTCGCCTCGGCAACTTGGCAGACTCGGCATTCAAGAGCCGCAAGCTGGCGGATTACGAAATTGTGCTGGTCGCCAGCGAAGGGTTTCTCGCTCGTTATCCGGTGAATGAGCCACAGGCTCTGAACAATGTGCCGTGGATCGCCAACAGCAATCTGCAGGCACCGACACAGTGGAGCCTGCGTGACGGGCAAGGGCAAAGCGTCGAGATCAACGGCATCAATCACTTCGAGTCGAATTCCTCCACGGCCATTCGTTCGATGACGCTGTCGTCGCTGGGGGTTTCGGTATTGCCGGCGTGGGTGGTCGAGGATGACATCGCCAGCGGGCGTCTGGTGCGTTTGCTGCCTGAGTACGCACTGCCTTCGCAATCGATCAACGTGGTATTCCCCAACAGCCCGCACCTGCCGCACAAGTCGCGGGCGTTTATTGATTTTCTGTTGTTGCATCTGGCGCGCTGACCTCGCTGGTCAGCGCCCGATCCGTAGAAAAGAAAAAGCCCCTGAATCTCACGATTCAGGGGCTTTTCCGTTCAAGCGATGATCAGTGATCAGGCCGCTTCAATCTTGCCATTGTGCTCGACCTTGCCCAGATACGCCGCCAGTTTCTCCTGCTCGGCCGCAGTGGTGAACAACCCCAGCTTGCTGCGGCGCCACAGAATGTCGTGCGCGGTAGTCGCCCACTCTTCGCTGCACAGGTAATCGACTTCACGGGTGTAGAGCCCGCCACCCAGGTGTTCGCCCAGGTCGGCGAAGGTTTCCACGCCTTCGAGCATGCGCCAGGTGCGGCTGCCGTAGGTGGTCGACCAGCGGCGAGCGATTTCAGTCGGCACGAAGTCGAACTTGTCGCGAATCAGTGCGCTCAAGGCCTGCGGGGTGGTCATGTCTTCGCCGCCGGGCAGGGTAGCGGTCGCCGTCCAGCTCGGGCGCATCTGGGTGAAGAACGGCATCAACTGCGCCATCGCCGACTCGGCGAGTTTGCGGTAGGTGGTCAGCTTGCCGCCAAACACCGACAGCAACGGTGCTTCTTCGCCGCTGCCGGACAGCGCCAGGGTGTAATCGCGGGTCACGGCCGACGGGTTGTCGGATTCGTCGTTGCACAGCGGACGCACACCCGAATAGCTGTGCTGAATGTCGTCGCGGCTGATCTGCTTCTTGAAGTGGGCGTTGACCACTTTCAGCAGGTAATCGGTTTCGCCCTCGGTGATCGCCACTTTGGCTGGATCGCCGGTGTACTCGCGGTCGGTGGTGCCAATCAGCGTGAAATGGTTCAGGTACGGAATGGTGAAAACGATGCGCTGATCTTCGTTTTGCAAGATGTGCGCATGTTCGCCTTCGTACAGTTTCGGCACGATGATGTGGCTGCCCTGAATCAGACGGATGCCGTACGGCGACTCCATCTTCAAGTCATCACGAATGAACTTGGCGACCCACGGGCCGGCAGCGTTTACCAGCGCTTTGGCGGTGATCGAAAACAGGCTCCCGTCGGCGCGCTCCAGGTTCAGATGCCACAAGCCTTTGGCGCGACGGGCGCTGACGCAACGGGTCTGGGTGTGGACGTGGGCGCCTTTTTCCCGGGCGGCCATGGCGTTCAGAACAACCAGGCGAGCGTCATCGACCCAGCAGTCGGAGTATTCAAAGCCTTTTTTGATTTCGCTTTTCAGTGCGCTGTCGGCGCCGAACTTCAGGCTTTTAGAACCTGGCAACTTTTCGCGCTTGCCCAGGTTGTCATACAGGAACAGACCGGCGCGGATCATCCACGCCGGACGCAGGTGCGGGCGGTGCGGCAGCACGAAACGCATCGGCTTGACGATGTGCGGCGCCTTGGCCAGCAGGACTTCGCGCTCGGCCAGTGCTTCGCGCACCAGACGGAATTCGTAATGTTCGAGGTAGCGCAGACCACCGTGGATCAGCTTGCTACTGGCCGACGAGGTATGGCTGGCCAAGTCATCCTTTTCGCAAAGGAAAACAGAGAGACCGCGACCGGCGGCATCCGCTGCGATCCCGACCCCATTGATCCCGCCACCGATGACGGCGAGGTCGTAGATCTCAGAGATAGGGGGCGTACGCAAGGTAGATGTTGACATCGGCTGGCCTCGGGCTCTTTTGATTTTCTGTATTGGAAATCGAACATTAATGTTCATTTTCGAAAATGGTAGCTCATAAAGACGCGCACAGCCAGTCGACTTCGATTGAAAAAACTCATCGAAGGGCGGTTAAAAGAAGATATTCGAACATCAAATGTGCGCAAGAGCGCGGCAGATGTGCTGTTTGTGAGGGACTCTTCGCGAGCCAGCCCGCTCCCACAAGGGGAGCGCATTCCATAGGTGGGAGCGGGCTGGCTCGCGAAGGCGTCGGTACAGCCGATGAATATTTGAGGGGTTAAACGACTTCCAGGCGAATCTTGTGCTGACTCAGCAACTGCGCCAACGCTGGCACTGGCTGCTGATCCGTCACCAGGCAATCAATCAGGCTGATCGGGCCGAGCCGAATCATCGCATTGCGCCCGAATTTGCTGGAGTCCGCCGCCAGGATCACCTGCCGCGCATTGGCGATGATCGCTTGGGAAACCCGTACTTCCTGATAATCGAAGTCGAGCAGGCTGCCGTCCTCGTCGATACCGCTGATACCGACCAGGGCGAAATCGACCTTGAACTGATTGATGAAATCCACGCTCGCCTGACCGACAACCCCGCCGTCACGGCGCACATTGCCGCCCGTCAGCAACACATCAAAGTCATCCTTGGCACTGAGCATCGACGCCACATGCAAGTTGTTGGTGATGATTTTCAGGTGGTTGTGATTGAGCAGGGCGCGGGCAATCGATTCGGTGGTGGTGCCGATGTTGATGAACAGCGAGGCGTGATCGGGGATCTGGGCGGCGATGGCTTCACCGATGCGTTGTTTTTCATCGCGCATCTGATCGGCGCGCATCGCATAAGCCGTGTTTTCGACGCTGGAGTCATAGGCGGCGCCGCCATGGTAGCGACGAAGCAGATTGGCTTCCGCGAGCTGATTGATGTCGCGGCGAATGGTTTGCGGGGTAACAACGAACAGCGTGGCCATTTCCTCGATACTCACATAGCCGCGTTCGCGGACCAGTTCGAGGATTTGCTGCTGACGGGGAGGCAGATTCATGGGGCTTCCTTTGGGCTGCCGTGCAAAATTTGCCCATGATGCCGCAGGAATCCGCTCCCTACCAGTTAGAACCCTATAAGGATCCCGAGACTGTCTTATTCAGCGTCTTCGCGTTCCCAGTCACGGGTACGGCTGACGGCTTTTTTCCAGCCTTTATAGAGTTTCTCTTTTGCCACTTCGTCCAGGCTCGGTTCGAACTCGCGTTCGATGACCGCTTTGCCGCGCAGTTCGTCCAGGCTGCCCCAGAAACCGCACGCCAGACCCGCCAGATAGGCAGCGCCCAGGGCAGTGGTTTCGCGCATTTGCGGGCGCTCGACCTGCGTGCCGAGGATGTCGGCCTGGAACTGCATGAGGAAGTTATTGGCAACTGCGCCGCCGTCCACACGCAGGGCCTTGAGGCGTTCGCCGGAGTCCTGCTGCATGGCGTCGAGCACGTCTCGGGTCTGGTAGGCAATCGATTCCAGCGCGGCACGGATGATGTGATCCACGCGCACGCCACGGGTCAGACCGAACAGGGCGCCACGGGCATACGGGTCCCAGTACGGTGCGCCCAGGCCAGTGAAGGCTGGCACCAGATACACGCCGTTGCTGTCTTTGACTTTATTGGCGAAGTATTCGGTGTCGTGGGCGTCGTTGATGATCTTCAGTTCATCACGCAGCCACTGCACGGTGGAACCGCCGTTGAATACCGCGCCTTCCAGTGCGTAAGCCACTTCGCCGCGCGGGCCGCAAGCGATGGTGGTGAGCATGCCGTGCTTGGATTTCACCGCTTTGTCGCCGGTGTTCATCAGCAGGAAGCAACCGGTGCCGTAGGTGTTTTTCGCCTGGCCCGGCTCGACGCACATCTGGCCGAACAGTGCCGCTTGCTGGTCGCCGGCGATACCGCCGATGGCGATGCCGCTCTTGGTGCGACCGTAGATTTCCGAGGAGGCTTTGACTTGCGGCAGCATTTCGCGCGGGATGTCGAGGATCTCCAGCATCTTCGAATCCCATTCAAGCGAATGGATGTTGAAGAGCATGGTGCGCGAGGCGTTGGTGTAATCGGTGACGTGAACCTTGCCGCCAGTGAATTTCCAGATCAGCCAGCTATCGATGGTGCCGAACAGCAGTTCGCCGTTGCGCGCACGTTCGCGGCTGCCTTCAACGTTGTCGAGGATCCACTTCAGTTTGGTGCCGGAGAAGTACGGGTCGGTGACCAGGCCCGTGGTGTCGCGGATGTAGTCTTCGTGGCCGTCACGCTTGAGCTGCTGACAGATCTCGGTGCTGCGGCGGCACTGCCAGACGATCGCGTTGTACACCGGGCGGCCGGTGGTCTTGTCCCAGACTACGGTGGTTTCACGCTGGTTGGTGATGCCGATGGCAGCCACCTGATCGTGATGCAAGCCAGCCTGAGCCAGCGCTTCAACCATCACTGCGCTTTGGGTGGCGAAGATTTCCATCGGGTCGTGTTCAACCCAACCGGCTTGTGGGTAATGCTGGGCGAATTCGCGCTGCGCGGTGCAGACCACGTTCGCGTCGCGGTCGAAAATGATCGCGCGGGAGCTGGTCGTACCCTGATCGAGGGCAATGATGTAGTTCTTATTCTCAATGTCGGTCATGTCGATTGCCTTGGACGAAAAAAGGGAGAGTGGGCCTTGGCGCAGGCTCTATTGGGCAGGAGCCTGCGCCGACTGTTTCAAGAAGTTCTTGGTTTGCCTTCAATGGCCGGTTCTGCATCCTTTGTAGCAGGTGTGGCGCCGGTCAGGTGACGGGCGATGAGCCCGCGATACCCGGCAGCGCCGAGGCAGGCACCGACAATCGGTGCAAAAATCGGAATCAGGAAGTACGGAATGTCGCGACCGCCAGTGAAGGAAATTTCACCCCAGCCGGCGAAGAAAGTCATCAGCTTGGGACCAAAGTCACGGGCCGGGTTCATCGCAAAGCCCGTCAGCGGGCCCATCGAACTGCCAATCACCGCAATCAGCAAACCGATCAGCAGCGGCGCCATCGGGCCTCTTGGCAGGCCGTTGTTGTCGTCGGTCAGGGCCATGATCACGCCCATCAGGATGGCGGTGATGATCATCTCGACCAGAAATGCCTGGGCGGTCGACAGCACCGGGTTCGGGAAGGTGGAGAACACCGACGCCAACTCAAGGCTGGCCGCCGAGCCGCGCACCATTTGATGAGTTTGTTCGAAATCGAAGAAGAGATTGCTGTACAGCGTGTAAACCAACAGCGCGCCGCAGAAGGCGCCGGCAATCTGCGAAAGGATGTAGAACGGCAGTTTGCGCTTTTCGAAGTCAGCGAAGATGGTCAGCGCGATGCTGACCGCCGGATTCAGGTGCGCGCCGGAAACGCCTGCGGTGAGGTAGATCGCCATGCTCACGCCTACGCCCCAGATGATGCTGATTTCCCACAGACCGAAGCTGGCGCCCGCGACTTTGAGCGCGGCGACACAACCGGTACCGAAAAAGATCAGGAGTGCAGTGCCCAGGAACTCGGCCATGCATTGGCCTGAAAGCGATGGTTGCTGTAAAGCAGTTGTCATTGAAAACCTCGATTTTTGTTGTTGTCTGGCGCACTGCCGACAGGGCAAGGCGCGATTTTCACCGAGGCGGGATCCCCATCCCGTTCTCGGTTTACTGCTGGGTGCTGCCGTGATCATAATTCTTACATTATTCAGATTCGAAAAAATATAGACAAGAAACAAACCTGTCAAAGGTCGAAAGTGAACTATTGGTCACAATAAAACTATCAGTGCGGTGAATGATCCTTTTTGGAGGATGGAAGTTTTTTCGGTTGTTCGCCTGCAGGCCACGGGAAACGTGGCTTGTGCTAGAGCCTTTTCGCCGGCGATGGCCTAGAATTCTGCGCAGGATTTTTCTGTCACTGCCGAGCCTGGAGCTGTCATGACCCCTGCGTTGGACTTGTTGAAAAAAGTTCGTGCCGAACATCGCGTGCACAGTTACGAACATGACCCCAAAGCCGCGTCTTACGGGCTGGAGGCCGCAGAAAAACTGGGGCTTGAGCCTGCGCAGGTGTTCAAGACGCTGCTGGCCGCCACTGAAAAGGGTGAATTGCTGGTCGCCGTGGTGCCGGTCGTCGGAAGTCTCGATCTAAAAGGTCTGGCACACGCCGCCGGTGTCAAAAAAGTCGAAATGGCCGACCCGGTGGCGGCACAGCGTTCTACGGGGTATCTGTTGGGTGGCATCAGCCCTCTGGGGCAGAAGAAACGCTTGCGCACTTTTATTGACCGCTCGGCTCAGGGGTTTGCGACCCTTTACGTCAGTGCCGGCCGACGCGGGCTTGAGGTCGAGTTGGCGCCTGCCGTGTTGGCCGAACATACCCAGGCCACATTTGCCGACATCGGCCGCGCATGACCATTTGCACTGTATGAAGAAAATTGGCCGGTTCTGTCACTGGCGCGGATCAGGTGTCAGTTGCATGCTCGATCAACGGACTGAGGGAGAAGGTTATGCAACTCGAGTTTCATCAGGTCGACGCGTTCAGTGATCGGCCGTTCAGTGGCAATCCAGCGATGGTCTATCGGCTCGACGCCTGGCTGGCGGACGAGTTGATGCAGAAAATCGCCGCCGAACACAATCTGGCGGAAACTGCGTTTCTGGTACGCGAAGGTCAGGCTTGGCATATCCGCTGGTTCACCCCGACCACCGAAGTGCCGTTATGCGGTCACGCCACGTTGGCCAGTGCCTATGTGCTATTCGAAATTTACAAGGAAACCGCCGAACGCCTGGATTTTGTCTGTCAGTCCGGGCCGCTGAGTGTCAGTCGTGAGGGGCGGCGATTGTGGCTGGACTTCCCGTCGATCGAGCCTTGCGAGATTGGTGTGACGCAGGATGTCGAGCGGGCGTTGGGAGTCGAGGCGCTGGATGTGCTCGGCTCCAGTGAGCTGTTTGTGGTGCTGGAGTCGGAGCAGGCCGTTCTGGATTGCAAGCCGGACAGGGTCGCGCTGGCCAAGCTGCCGTGGTTGGGTGCGATCGTCACCGCTCGCGGCAATCAACACGATTTCGTCTCGCGCTACTTTGCGCCAGCGATTGGTATCGATGAAGACCCGGTGACCGGTTCGACCCATTGCAGCTTGATTCCATACTGGTCAAAGAAATTGGGCAAATCGAGCCTGACCGCATGCCAGCGTTCGGCGCGGGGCGGGGAGTTGTTCTGTCGGCTGGAAGGTGAGCGGGTGAAGATTGGCGGTCATGCGACGCTGGTGGCGAGCGGCACACTGCGCCTGGGTTAAGACAAAAACCAATGTGGGAGCGGGCTTGCTCGCGAAGGCGGTGTATCAGCAAACACTCGTGCTGAATGACACGACGCTTTCGCGAGCAAGCCCGCTCCCACATTTTCTATCGTGTTGAATCAGAGCGCGCTGCTGTAGCGGCGCACGCCGTTTTCCACTGCCGGAATCTGCGCTGCCGTGCTACCGGATGCCTGGAACAACACCAGATGTTCGGCTGCAACACGAATCCCCACCTCGGCACCGACGTGGTGATCGGCATGACTGGGGAAGATCGACTCCAGTTGCGCACCGGTCGGCAGTTGCAGGCGATAAAGCGTCGAAGCCCCCAGGAACGTCTTGCCGACAATCCTCGCCTTCAAAGCACTGTCCGGCGCATAAACGATGTCGTCCGGACGCAACAGCACATCCACCGCACCACCCACCGGCCAGGTATAGGCGCGATTACCGCGCAGTTCACCCAGTTCGGTCTGCACCGATTCCGGGCTGCCGAGCTGGCCGCGAATGAAGTAGCCCTGACCGATGAAACTGGCCACAAAAGGCGTCGCCGGTTCGTGATACAGGTTGTACGGGGTGTCCCATTGCTCCAGTCGCCCCTCTTTGAAAACGCCGACGTGATCACTCACGGCAAAGGCTTCTTCCTGATCGTGGGTCACCAGTATCGCGCTGGTACCACGAGCCTTGAGGATGTCGCGTACTTCATGGCTGAGTTTGCGGCGCAGTTCGCCATCGAGGTTCGAAAAGGGCTCGTCGAGCAGCAGCAGTTGCGGCTCTGGCGCCAAGGCGCGGGCGAGGGCGACACGCTGTTGCTGGCCACCGGACAATTCGTGCGGGAAGCGTTTGCCAAGGTCCTTCAGGTTGACCAGTTCCAGCAACTCCTCGGTCACGCGCTCCTTGTGCGGATGCTTGCGAATGCCGAAGGCGATGTTGTCCGCGACGCTCAGGTGCGGGAACAGCGCGTAGTCCTGAAACACCATGCCGATCCGGCGTTTCTCCGGTGCCAGGGTGAAACCAGGGCTGGAAAGGGTCTCGCCACCGAGGGTGATTTCACCTTCGTGCACCGGTTCGAAACCGGCGATGGCGCGCAGGGTGGTGGTCTTGCCGCACCCGGATGAGCCGAGCAGGCAGCCGATATCGCCGGCGTTGAGGTGCAGATTGAGGTTCTGCACCACACGTTGATCTTGATAGCCGCAAGCGAGGTTGCGCAGGTTCAGCAGTAATTCATGGCTCATGCGTGGTGATATGCCGGTTCGACGAGGAACTCGAGCAGGGCCTTCTGTGCGTGGAGACGGTTTTCTGCCTGATCCCAAGCGACCGAGCGCGGGTCATCAAGCAGGTCGAGACTGATTTCTTCGCCACGGTGCGCGGGCAGGCAGTGCATGAACAGCACGTCCTCGGCGGCCAGATCGAGCAGGGCACGATTGACCTGGAACGGGGTGAACAGCTTGAGACGCTTGGCGGTTTCTTCTTCCTGGCCCATGGACGTCCAGACGTCGGTGCTCACCAGGTGCGCGCCGCGCACGGCGTCCTGTGGGTCGCGGACGATGGTCACGCGGTCGCCGGCCTTGGCGACGAACTCCGGGTTTGGCTCGTAGCCTTCCGGGCAGGCGACGCGCAATTGGAAGTCGAACTGGATCGCGGCCTCTATATAGCTGTTGCACATATTGTTGCCGTCGCCGATCCAGGCAACCGTTTTGCCCTGGATCGAGCCGCGATGTTCGAGGAACGTCTGCATGTCGGCCAGCAACTGGCACGGGTGCAGGTCATCGGACAGGCCGTTGATCACGGGCACGCGGGAGTTGGCTGCGAATTCGGTCAGGGTGCTGTGGGCAAAAGTACGGATCATCACCGCATCAAGCATGCTCGACATGACGATGGCGCAGTCGCCTATCGGCTCGCCACGGCCTAGTTGGGTGTCGCGTGGCGAAAGGAAAATCGCCTGGCCGCCGAGCTGGATCATGCCGGCTTCGAAGGAGATCCGGGTGCGCGTCGAGGATTTCTCGAAGATCATCCCCAGCACACGGTTTTTCAGAGGCTCGAACAGTACGCCGCGGTTACGCAGGTCCTTGAGCTCAACGCCTCGACGGATCACGCTGACCAGCTCTTCGGGCGTGCAATCCATCAGGGAGAGAAAGTGCCTTGCGCTCATCATTGACTACCTTTTGCTACACACCGCAGATGCTCAAAGCCTTGTTTAACGGAACAACGGGCGAGACCTGCGGCGTAAGCCGCACGGGGCGACGAAAATGGGGGAAGGCGCGATATTGACACTAAATGTCGCGTTTTTCCAATAGGCTACGGTTTTTTGCGGAATTCGGAGGGCGGACTTGGAGTTGCAGTCGCGCATTTGAAGCCGGGTTCAGGACAGCAGCGAGCTTCTTTGTACACTGGCCTCAAGGGGCTTGGCAATCCGCCGTGGCGCAGATGACGCTGCTTTGGTCGGTTTACGACCACAGCGCCACGAATCGCTTGGTCGGGTGCTCGGGCTGAAACATTTGCTAAAGCAAAGTGCTGGGTTATAAATACATTTCGAGCGACGCAGGAAGCCTCCGCATGGAATCGAAAGAACAACTGTTAATGGAATTGCTGGGCCACACGGCTCGCTCACTGACCCATCTCACCGCCTCGGTCACCTCGATGTCCTTCGAGCTGCTGCGCAGCGAGGACGAAGTGGTCAAGACTGCCGGTCGGCACATGATCGACCGGATGGCAACCATCAGCGCCGGGCTCGACGAGCATTGGCGTCTTATCGGTGAACTCACCGGCGTGCATATCGCCCACGAACAGATCGAAACCATCCAGGAAATTCAGTTGCAGGCGCCACCGCACTTGCCGCAGAACTGACGCAATGGGCTATCGGCTCGCCTGATAACCGTCGATTCACAAGACGAACGTCGCTGGCGCCCGGCCGGCGCCCGGGCCATAGTTTTGTTCCCGCAGGCGTAGTGCCCGCCCCAGAACAAGACAGAGACTGGCCATGACCAAGACTCTCCATCACCGTGCCTGCCACCTGTGTGAAGCCATCTGTGGCCTGACCCTCGAGACCACCGAAACCGATGGCAATGTTGCGATCACCTCGATCAAGGGCGATGCCCTCGACACGTTCAGCCGTGGGCACATCTGCCCCAAGGCCGTGGCGTTGCAGGATATTCAGAATGACCCCGATCGCCTGCGCCAGCCAATGCGCCGGGTTGGCAGTGAATGGCTGCCGATCGAGTGGGATGAGGCGTTTGCGCTGGTGGCCGAGCGTCTGGCGGCGATTCAGGAGCGCCATGGGCAGAACGCGGTGGCGGTCTATCAGGGCAACCCTAGCGTGCACAACTACGGGTTGATGACCCACAGCAACTACTTCCTCGGTTTGCTGAAGACGCGCAATCGCTTCTCGGCGACCTCGGTCGATCAGTTGCCCCATCATCTGAGCAGTTATCTGATGTACGGCCACGGTTTGCTGTTGCCGATTCCTGATATTGATCACACCGATTTCATGCTGATTCTGGGCGGTAATCCGCTGGCGTCCAACGGCAGCATCATGACCGTGCCTGACGTCGAAAAGCGCCTCAAAGCCATTCAGGGCCGGGGCGGCAAAGTGGTGGTGGTCGATCCACGGCGCAGCGAGACGGCGGCAATCGCTGATCAACATCTATTTGTGCGGCCCGGGGGCGATGCGGCCTTGCTGTTTGGTGTCCTCAACACATTGTTTGGCGAAGGCTTGACCCGCGACAGTCACTTGCCGGTCGACGGCCTGGACGAGGTGCGCGCCGCCGTGGCGACGTTCACCGCAGAAGCCATGAGCCCGTTGTGCGCCGTGCCCGCCGAACAGATCCGCCAGTTGGCCCGCGATTTTGCCGCCGCGCCCAGCGCGGTTTGCTACGGGCGGATGGGCGTTTCAACGCAAGCCTTCGGCACCTTGTGCCACTGGGTGGTGCAGTTGATCAATCTGGTGACCGGCAACCTTGATCGCGTCGGCGGGGCGCTGTGCACGGAGCCTGCGGTGGATCTGGTGGCATCGACCTCGGGCGGGCATTTCAATAAATGGCAAAGCCGTGTGTCGGGCCGTCCCGAGTACGGCGGCGAGTTGCCGGTGTCGGCGCTGGCCGAAGAAATGCTCACCGACGGCGAGGGGCAGGTGCGCGCACTGATTACCGTCGCCGGTAACCCGGTGCTGTCGACGCCTAACGGGCGGCAACTGGAGCAGGCGCTGGACGGTCTGGAGTTCATGGTCAGCATCGACCTGTACATCAACGAAACCACGCGTTATGCCGACCTGATCCTGCCGTCGACTTCGGCGCTGGAGAACGATCACTACGACACCACGTTCAATCTGTTCGCGGTGCGCAATGTCACCCGTTTCAATCGCGCAATTCTCGCCAAACCCGAGGGCGCCTTGCATGATTGGGAGATTTTCGTCGGCCTGGCCAAAGCGTTTGCCGAAAAAACCGGCAAGGAACTGAAGCCAACAATGCCGCCGGCGAAGATGATCGACTTGGGCCTGCGCATGGGGATCTACGGTGACGCGGGCGAGCAGAAACTGTCGCTGGCAACGCTGTTCGATCATCCGCACGGCATTGACCTTGGCGCGCTGAAACCCAATCTCACGCCACGCCTGAAAACGCCGAATCAACGCGTGCAGGCCGCGCCGCCGGAGATACTCGCCGACCTCGCACGGTTCGCGACATTGCAGGCGCCCGCCGCCGATGAGTTGCTGATGATCGGCCGCCGCCATGTGCGCAGTAACAATTCCTGGATGCATAACTATCATCGTCTGGTGAAAGGCAAGCCAAGGCATCAATTGCTGATGCACCCGGATGACCTCGCCAGTCGTGGGCTTGAAGATGGCCAGTTAGTGCGCGTCAGTTCACGGGTCGGGCAGATCGAAGTCCAAGTGCTCGGCAGTCTGGACATGATGAAAGGCGTGGTGAGCTTGCCTCACGGCTGGGGGCATGCGCGTCCCGGTGTACAGATGGCGATTGCCAGCAGTCAGCCGGGTTCCAGTGCCAACGACCTGACCGATGAGTGTCAGCTTGACGAGCTGTCGGGTAATGCCGCGCTCAATGGCGTTCCGGTGACGGTGGTGGCAGCCTGAGCATGTCTGTCGGGGAGACCGAGCATGGCGCTCGGGATTCCGTTACAATGCGCCACCGTGCCGACCCATGAGTCGGAAAGTTCAGCCGAGGTGCTCCATGGATATCATCGAAACGATTAAAGAGCAGATTGCCAACAACACCATTCTGCTTTACATGAAAGGTTCGCCGAATGCCCCACAGTGTGGCTTCTCCGCGAAAGCTGCGCAGGCTGTGATGGCGTGTGGCGAAAAGTTTGCGTACGTGGACATCCTGCAGAACCCGGAAATCCGCGCCAACCTGCCAAAGTACGCCAACTGGCCGACTTTCCCGCAATTGTGGGTGGGCGGTGAGCTGGTCGGCGGTAGCGACATCATGACCGAGATGGCTGCAGACGGTTCGCTGCAAAGCACCATCAAAGCGGCTGTCGAAGCCGCTGCTGCGAACAAGTCCGAAGCCTGATCGGCTTTTTCGGGTTTCGGCCAATGCTGAAACCCGAGCAATAAAAAGCCCCGCGCCTCAAAAGAGGGCGGGGCTTTTCAGTGTCTCGCGTTTAGCGGGCGCTAACTTACTCTTCGCCCATCTGCGATTGCAGATAGTTCTCAAGACCGACTTTATCGATCAGGCCCAGTTGGGTTTCCAGCCAGTCGATATGTTCTTCTTCGGATTCGAGAATGTCTTCGAGCAGTTCACGGCTGCCGAAATCGCCAACGGATTCGCAATGCGCAATCGCGGCTTTAAGGTCAGCATGGCCGGTCTTCTCGATACGCAGGTCGCATTCCAGCATTTCCTGGGTATGCTCGCCGATGTGCAGTTTTCCCAGATCCTGCACGTTCGGCAGCCCTTCGAGGAACAGAATGCGCTTGATCAGCTTGTCCGCGTGTTTCATCTCGTCGATGGACTCGTGGTACTCGTGCTTGCCCAGCTTGTTCAGGCCCCAATCTTCATACATGCGGGCATGCAGGAAGTACTGATTGATCGCGACCAGTTCATTGGCAAGGATCTTGTTGAGATGCTGGATGACTGTAATGTCGCCTTTCATGATGGGAGTCCTGCCCTGTATTAGCTGTATATAGGGCGGAGTTTGGGCTGCACTTTTATAAGTGTCAAACCTAAGTTATTGAATAATAAATGAAAATAAATCTGAATAAGAATGTTTGTGTTCCGCGTCTGGAGCCTAACCAATTGATTTTCAGGCATAAAAAAACCGGACATCAAGTCCGGTTCTTTGAAATGAGGGTATTTACGCGGCAGTAAATTCTACCGGGTAGGGGATCGCGGCCTGGGCGGTTTGCAGCTTGGTCAGGGTTTCGCGAACCACTTCCTTGGCCAGGCAAGCACATTTGCCACATTGGCTGGCGACGCCGGTGGCCTGGCGAACTTCTTTGTAGCTGCAGCAACCTTCATAGATCGCTTCGCGGATCTGTCCGTCGGTGACGCCAGTGCAGAGACAAACATACATAAGTGAGAACCGTCGCTGGTTGTGACTCAATTGCGATGGATCTTAATGTTAACGAGAATGATTGTCAAAGTGCTTTCGCAAAGCTTTTGGCCAGAATGGCCAGTGACTGACGAACGGTGACAAGTGGCTATTTGCCTGGCCCTGTAAATGCAGCGTCCTTATTCGCCTGCCCCAAAAAACCTTTAAGGACAGGCCAAAAACGCAGTGTATGATGGTCGGCCCTTGCGAAGGGGGTTCGTGTCACAGGGCTGTCGCCTGAGGGTGGCAGGCTGGCCCGGACCCTGAACTTCAAGTTTTTACACCAGGAGATATCAATGAGCGTACTCGTAGGCAAACAAGCCCCTGACTTCACCGTACCGGCCGTACTCGGCAATGGCGAGATCGTTGACAGCTTCACCCTGTCCTCGGCCATCAAAGGCAAATACGGCCTGGTGTTCTTCTACCCACTGGACTTCACCTTCGTCTGCCCGTCCGAGCTGATCGCTCTGGACAACCGCATGGCCGACTTCAAGGCACGCAACGTTGAAGTGATCGCGGTTTCGATCGACTCGCACTTCACCCACAACGCCTGGCGCAACACCCCGGTCAACAATGGCGGCATCGGCCAGGTGAAATACACCATGGCTGCCGACATGAAGCACGACATCGCCAAGGCTTACGATGTTGAATCCGAAGGCGGCGTGGCGTTCCGTGGTGCCTTCCTGATCGACGACAAAGGCGTTGTCCGCTCGCAGATCATCAACGACCTGCCGCTGGGCCGTAACATGGAAGAGCTGATCCGTCTGGTCGACGCTCTGCAATTCCACGAAGAGCACGGCGAAGTCTGCCCTGCCAACTGGAAGAAAGGCGACAAAGGCATGAACGCTTCGCCAGAAGGTGTTGCGGCTTACCTGACCGAGAACGCTGCTGCCCTGTAAGGCGCAACGTCAAGGTACAAAAAAACCGGCTCACGTAGCCGGTTTTTTCATGCGCGGGATTTATTCGAAAACCATCAGTCGTCGAAGTCTTCCCAGCCGCCCATCTGTTTCCAGCGATTGACGATGCCGCAGAACAGCTCAGCGGTTTTCTCGGTGTCGTAACGCGCGGAGTGCGCCTCACGGCCGTCGAAATCGATATCGGCTGCCTGACAGGCTTTCGCCAGTACGGTTTGACCGTAGGCCAGACCGGCCAGCGTGGCGGTGTCGAAGCTGGAGAATGGGTGGAACGGATTGCGCTTCATATCCAGTCGCGCAACAGCGGCATTGAGGAAGCCGAGGTCGAAGCTGCTGTTATGGCCGACCAGAATCGCCCGTTTGCAGCCGTTGGCTTTCAACGCCTTGCGGATGCCACGGAAGATATCGGTCAGCGCCGTTTCTTCGCTGACGGCCATGCGCAACGGGTGATCAAGCTTGATCCCGGTGAACTCCAGTGCCGCCGCTTCGATGTTGGCGCCTTCAAAAGGCTCAACGCGGAAGAAGTAGGTGTGATCCGGGTAAACGAAACCCTTTTCATCCATGGCGATGGTGGTCGCGGCAATCTCCAGCAATGCATCGGTGGCCGAGTTGAAGCCACCGGTTTCTACGTCGACGACAACCGGCAGGTAACCGCGAAAACGCGCTGCCATTGGATGACGGGAACCGCCGCCGCCACCTTGACCTTCCAGTTCGTCGTCGAAATGGTCTTCACTCACGCGTGTTCCTCCAGCAGGCGCCAGCGCAGCTTTTCACCGGCGCGCAGCGGGATAACGGTCAACTCGCCAAACGGCAGGCTGGTCGGGGCGGTCCATTCTTCGCGAACCAAAGTGATGCGGTCGGTATTGGCCGGCAGGCCGTAGAAGCGTGGCCCGTTGAGGCTGGCGAACGCTTCTAGCTTGTCCAGCGCATTACGCTGTTCGAAGGCTTCAGCGTACAACTCGATGGCGGCGTACGCGGTGTAGCAGCCGGCGCAGCCGCAGGCGGCTTCCTTGGCGTGCTGGGCGTGCGGTGCCGAGTCGGTGCCGAGGAAGAACTTCGCACTGCCGCTGGTGGCGGCGTCGAGCAGGGCTTCCTGATGGGTATTGCGCTTGAGGATCGGCAGGCAATAGAAGTGCGGGCGAATCCCGCCAACCAGCATGTGGTTGCGGTTGTAGAGCAGGTGATGCGCCGTGATGGTCGCGCCAACGTTGGCCGAAGCCTCGTTGACGAACTGCACCGCATCGCCAGTCGTGATGTGTTCGAACACCACTTTGAGCGTCGGGAAACGCTCGACGACACGGCGCATGTGCTCATCGATGAAAATCTTTTCGCGGTCGAACACGTCGACATCGCCGCGCGTGACTTCACCGTGGATCAGCAGCGGCATGCCGACTTCGGCCATGGCCTCCAGCGCCGGGAAGATCTTGTCGATGCTGGTCACTCCGGAATCGGAGTTGGTGGTCGCGCCGGCCGGGTACAGTTTGGCGGCGTGCACGAAACCGCTGGCCTTGGCCTCACGAATTTCTTCGGGCTGGGTGCGGTCGGTGAGGTACAGCACCATCAACGGCTCGAAACCACTGCCGGCCGGGCGAGCAGCGAGAATCCGCTGGCGATAGCCGTCGGCTTCAGCGGCGTTGCGCACCGGAGGTACCAGGTTGGGCATGATGATGGCGCGACCGAAGGTGCGCGCAACATCGGCAACGGTATTGGTCAACACAGCACCATCGCGAAGATGAATGTGCCAGTCGTCGGGACGCAGCAGGGTCAGGCGGTCGGACATGAGGGGATTCCAGGCGGGTCAAACTGAGGGGAATGCTACCCGAAAAGACTCTTGCAGGCACTCGCTATCAAGTTTTGCAGGAACCTTCCGATATCCCATAGGTATGCCGTAAACATGTGTGTATCGGTCTTTTTGTTGCAGAAGCCAATGGAGCCTCCCGTGCGCCAGCGTTATTTAGCCTTGCTCAGTGTGTTTGCCAGCCTTCCCGCGATGGCGCTGACCTACCAGACTCGACTGGAGAACATTGAGTGGACGGTCGCCGGCGATAAGTTCGAATGCCGTCTGACGCAACCGATCACTGATTTCGGTTCGGGAGAGTTCGTGCGCAGGGCCGGTGAACAGGCAATATTTCGTTTGAACGCCTATAACGCCATGCTGGGCGGCGGTTCGGCGACGTTGCTCGCGGCAGCCGCGCCATGGCAGCCGGGGCGCGGCGACATCAATCTGGGCTCTGTCAGGCTGGGCAGCGGCAACATTCTGTTCAGCAGTTCGCAGTCTCAGGCAGGTGGACTGATGAGCGGCCTGATGGACGGGCGCAGCCCTGTTGTACGCCGTGCCTCGGGCGATGGCCGGGTTTCGGAAGTGCGCCTGTTGCCGGTCAAGTTCAGCAAGGCGTTCAACGAATACCAGAGTTGTGTGGCGAAATTGCTGCCACAGAATTTCGATCAGATCAAACAGTCGCAGGTCGGCTTCCCTGGCGAGGGCATTGATCTTGATGCTGCCGCCAAGGCCAAACTGCAGGTCATGCTCGACTACATGAAGGCCGATCCGACGGTCAATCACATCGAGCTTGACGGCCACTCCGACAACAGCGGTAATCGCCTGACCAACCGCGAGTTGTCGCGCCGCCGTGCATTGGCTGTGGTCGACTTCTTCAAGGCCAACGGCATTCAGGAATCGCAGATCACTGTGCGTTTCCACGGTGAACGTTATCCATTGGTGCCGAACACCAATGCGGCCAATCGGGCGAAGAACCGCCGGGTGAATGTGCATTTGACGCGCGTGACCCCGACCACGGCTCCAGCGCCTCAGGCCAGCACTCCCGCCAATACCGCGGCGACTTCCTGACCTGCCGGTCATCGTCGCGCTCTCGACAGATTCTGTCGCTTTGTCGTCTTAAGCTGTCGCGCCTCTGTAAATTATCGCGTTGGAGCGGTAGACTCCTCGGCTTTCCGTAGAACCCCGTGGAGTGATGGCATGGCGGACGTAAACAAGGTCGTTCTGGCGTATTCCGGCGGCCTGGACACTTCGGTGATCCTCAAGTGGCTGCAGGATACTTATAACTGTGAAGTGGTGACCTTCACCGCAGATCTCGGTCAAGGCGAAGAGGTCGAGCCGGCCCGCGCCAAGGCTCAGGCCATGGGCGTCAAAGAAATCTACATTGATGATCTGCGCGAAGAGTTCGTGCGTGATTTCGTGTTCCCGATGTTTCGCGCCAACACCGTTTACGAGGGCGAGTACCTGCTGGGTACTTCCATCGCACGTCCATTGATCGCCAAGCGTTTGATCGAAATCGCCAACGAAACCGGCGCTGACGCCATTTCTCACGGTGCGACCGGCAAGGGCAACGACCAGGTGCGTTTCGAACTGGGTGCCTACGCACTCAAGCCAGGCGTGAAAGTGATTGCTCCGTGGCGCGAGTGGGATCTGCTGTCCCGCGAGAAGCTGATGGACTACGCCGAGAAGCACGCGATCCCGATCGAGCGCCACGGCAAGAAAAAATCCCCGTACTCGATGGATGCCAACCTGCTGCACATCTCCTATGAAGGCGGCGTGCTGGAAGATACCTGGACCGAGCACGAAGAAGACATGTGGCGTTGGACCGTCTCCCCGGAGAACGCTCCTGACACCCCGCAGTATCTGGAACTGACCTACCGCAACGGCGACATCGTTGCGCTGGACGGCGTCGAAATGACCCCGGCCACTGTTCTGGCGACACTGAACAAGATCGGTGGCGAGCACGGCATCGGCCGTCTGGACATCGTCGAAAACCGTTACGTGGGCATGAAGTCCCGTGGTTGCTACGAAACCCCGGGCGGCACCATCATGCTGCGCGCTCACCGCGCCATCGAGTCGATCACTCTGGACCGCGAAGTCGCTCACCTCAAAGACGAGCTGATGCCGAAATACGCCAGCCTGATCTACACCGGCTACTGGTGGAGCCCTGAGCGTCTGATGCTGCAACAGATGATCGACGCTTCCCAGGTCAACGTGAACGGTGTGGTTCGCCTGAAGCTGTACAAGGGCAACGTGATCGTGACCGGCCGCAAGTCCGACGATTCGCTGTTCGACGCCAACATCGCAACGTTCGAAGAAGATGGCGGCGCTTACAATCAGGCCGATGCGGCGGGCTTCATCAAGCTCAACGCGCTGCGCATGCGCATTGCTGCCAACAAGGGCCGCAAACTGTTCTGAGATTCTTCAGACTGATGCGCAATGAAAAGGCGGCCTTGTCTTTGAGACAAGGCCGCCTTTTTTATCAATTCTTTGTTTGGTGCTAATCGAGCAATGTCCCTGGTCTGTCTGCTTCTGCGGTAGTCCTCACCCGTCAAACCCGCCCCAGCAGCGTTACCGCTTGCGAGCACAGGTTGTAAACAATACAAAGCGTTGTGCCCGAGCCTTTCTTCGCGTGCCTGATCTGCGATAGCGCACTCTTGGTCAAGGAAACATCCGACACATGATTGGAAAGAAATACGATGGCCCGCGCAGTTTTCTTGTCGGTACGGCGGATCCTTTCCAGCATCGTGTTCAGTTCTCTCGATGCATCAATATTCCTTGCATCGATGATGTGCAGGTGGCTGATGGAGACAGGCAAGTGAATATTGTGTTGAACCGTCAGGTTCGGCGCTGAGCCGATGTCTGGTGGCGGGTCGGGCGCATTGTGGATTTTGCACGACTCCTTGCCTTGGGCTGCGCCGGGTTCGCTGGGCACGATGAAACTTGATATTCCGAAAGTCCCGTGAGCTGGATCCTGCTGTGATGTGTTTCGCTTGTTATCGCGACAATTATTGTTGATGACTTTTAAGAAGCTCTTGTCCTTGCCGAAATCAGAGGGTGAATAGAGTGAGCGGTAGTTGAAGTTTAAAGTGATAAAGAAAAGAAATAACAAGTAGAACGGAAAGCTTATCAGGAACCAGACGTAGATTTCGCGATCTTCGCTATCAAGGAACGGCAGAGAAACGGCGGCGGAGGCCTCGGATATAGCGGCGAATATAGCGATAATCGTCATCGGGTTGGATATTTTGTTTTTTATCTTTAACATTTAAGTGCTCTTTTTTTTGAGTGGTTTTGTTGTGGGTGACTGTGTTTTGTTGTTTATTGGTTAAGTGTGCTGTTGATGTTTGTATTTATAGCAAAAGTGTTTGCTTAAGTATAAATATCTTGTTTCAAGTGTTTATGATTCGGTCGGTTGTATATTAAAGTTGTAGGAGATTGCCGTCATTGAATGATATTTCTGATTGGGAGTGAATTCGTGTTGTGGCGCTGGTATTCGACACAGGTCCCGCAGTTTGAATGTCATGATGCCCGGCTGTGAGACCGCGTTGCACAGGAGTCGGTCGCAAGCTGTTACAGGTAAAAAACAGAAATGTTTCAGGGGCGTGAGCGAGGTGCTTTGTCGGATATTTAGAGAAGAGTGGGATTTTTGTAGGATTAATCCTTAATGCCCGTAGGGTATGTCTCTCGATGCAAGTGCGTGAGAGCGCTGGCATGCCATCAGGCAAGTGACTGGGCTATTGTGCGTGTTCTAAAAATTCGAACAGCGAAACTGGACTTGCCCATGAATAAAGTGCTGATCGTGGATGACCACCCCGTCATTCGTCTTGCGGTACGTATGCTGATGGAACGTCATGGCTACGAAGTCATTGCAGAAACTGACAACGGTGTAGATGCACTACAACTTGCTCGTGAACAAATGCCCGATATTGTTATTCTGGATATTGGAATACCGAAACTTGATGGACTGGAAGTTATTGCGCGCCTGACTTCGGTCGCGATGCCCATAAAAGTTCTGGTGCTGACTTCCCAGGCGCCCGGGCATTTTTCAATGCGTTGCATGCAATCGGGGGCGGCGGGTTATGTATGTAAACAGCAGGATCTGACCGAGTTGCTCAGCGCGATCAAGGCCGTTTTGTCCGGCTACAGTTATTTTCCCAATCAGGCGTTGCATACAGTACGTACCAGTCTGGGCAATGCCAGCGAAGCCGACATGGTAGATCGCCTTTCCGGGCGGGAAATGATGGTTTTACAACAGTTGGCGCGAGGCAAGACCAACAAGGAAATCGCCGATGGCATGTTTTTGAGCAACAAGACAGTGAGCACCTACAAGACTCGCTTGCTGCTGAAACTCAATGCGCGCTCGCTGGTTGATCTGATCGAGTTGGCGCAACGCAATGGGCTTGTCTGAATACCTCAGTAAGCTGACGGGGTCATGGGCCGATCGAATTCAGCTAGTTATAGAAAGTGAAAAGCCTCCGGTTCGGGAGGCTTTCAAGTATCAGAGATCAAAATCGTAATCGGCCAATTGCTTTTGCAGTCGGCGCTCCTCCAGCAGGTTGTCGATCGTGCGGCGCTTGCTCAGATTGGTTTTGGCGACTTCCACGACCGGTTCCTCTGCATCAGCGTCTGCGGTGTCAACGTCATCTTCTATGTCCAGTTGTTCTTTGTCGCTACTCATAAGGTTAACTCCGGCTAAGACTGCCTTTGGCGCTCCTTATATCGGTAATGCAGCGACGGGTAAAAAAGATTTTTTCAATCGACCAATAAACAAAGCTAATAGCCGCTCAATCGTCCGATGTTTTGGCTTTGTACTCGCACAAGTCCTCGATCCGACAGCTACCACAGCGTGGCTTGCGCGCCAGACACACATAGCGGCCAAGAAGAATCAGCCAATGGTGGGAGTCGAGCAGGAATTCCTTTGGCACAAATTTCATCAGCTTCTTTTCAACCTCGACGACATTCTTGCCCGGTGCAATGCCTGTGCGATTGCTGACGCGGAAAATGTGCGTGTCGACCGCCATGGTCAACTGGCGAAACGCGGTATTGAGTACGACGTTGGCGGTCTTGCGGCCAACGCCGGGCAAGGCTTCCAGCGCTTCGCGCGTCTGCGGTACTTCACTGTCGTGGCGTTCGACCAGCAGACGGCAGGTTTCGATGACGTTTTTCGCCTTGCTGTTGTAGAGGCCGATCGTCTTGATGTATTCAGACAATCCTTCGACGCCCAAGGCATGGATCGCTGCTGGCGTATTGGCCACCGGGAACAGTTTTGCCGTGGCCTTGTTGACGCCAACGTCGGTGGACTGCGCCGAGAGAATTACGGCAATCAGCAGTTCGAAGGGCGAGGAGTAGGCTAGTTCAGTCTTCGGCTCGGGATTGTCTTCATGCAGTCTGCGAAAAATCTCATGACGTTTTGCGGCGTTCATGGGCGATGCGATTCCTTGGATATAGAGTTCGAGCGAGTCCACGCCTGACGGACCGCGAGCAGTAGCCCCAGCACGATGAAGGCGCCGGGAACCGTGGTTGGCAGATGCAGGCCATCGCTGAGCAAAACAAGACCTTGCCAGTGTTCGGATAGCCCGCGACCGAGACTGCCGTGACCGATGAGTTCACGCAGTGCGGCGAGCGCCAGCATGAGCCCGCCAAACAGGCCCGCTAGCTTGAAGCGCTTGGCCGGCGGTTGCTGGAAGAAGCCATTGTGCTCCAGCACCACGCACTGCAAGGCGATCAGGCCCGTATAGAAACCGAACGCCTGATGCCATGGCAGCAACCAGCGCTGCGCAAGAATATCGGCGCAACTGGTCAGCGAAGCGGCGAGCAGCAAACTGGCCAGCAACGCACTTGCCCCGGTCAGTCGCGAGCGCATCAGCGGCATGCACACACCATAAATCCCCACGACAGTGACAAACATCAGTAGCGTGCCCAGCGCGGCGGCCAGCGTTTGCGTGGCGCCAAGCAGCAGCACCAGCATCAGCGTGTTCGACAGCTTCATGATCCACTCCCCAGCAACGCCGGCCTATGCTCATCGAAGTAGCGCAACGCATCATGGATCGCGTTGATCGCTGCACGGGAGGTGATGGTCGCCCCGGCCATCTGATCAAATTGTCCCTGATCGCTTTTCAACGCCCAGCCTGCGTTCGTCGGCTCATGGCTCGATTGGCCGGTGAACGCTTGCAGCCAGGCATTTGGCCAGTCACCAATAACCCCTCCCAGCGCCGGGGTTTCGGTTTGCTTCAGGGTTTTCACACCGAGCAATTTTCCGTCGGCATCAATGGCGATCAGCAGTTCGATGACACCGGCATATCCCTCGGTCAGGCTACGCAGCAGCACCGCAACCGGTTGCCCGCCTTTGGTCGCCCGATAGCCGCCCGCCAGCGTGCTGTGGCTTAAGGCAATGTCGGTCAAGGCCAGAGGTTGGTCCAGCGGTTGATTGTCGTAAGACTCGGCCGGGATCACATCCAGTAATTTGCGGTTATCGATCAGGCGTTGTTCGGCGGCGATCTGCGGCGCATTGCTACGCTGCACGAGATACGTCGCACCGATACCGAGGAAGGCCAACAAAAACAGCGTGATGAGGCTGGTCGTGCGGTTCATGGACTCACCTGTGTCTGGCGGGCGGCAGCAAAGCGTTCCAGTGCCGGTACGCACAGATTCATCAGCAATACGGCAAACGCCACACCGTCGGGATAACCGCCCCATGTGCGAATCAGATAAGTCAGCAGCCCGACGCCGACGCCAAACAGCAGGCGGGCGAACAGGTTTTTAGCCCCGGACACCGGCTCGGTAATGATGAAAAACGCACCGAGCATGGTCGCGCCGCTCAGCAGATGAAACAACGGCGATCCGTGGGAGTTCGAGCCCGAGCCGTTCCAGCACAACAGGCTGACGGCAAACAGGCTGGCGAGCATGCCGAGCGGCGCCTGCCAACCAATCACTCGGCGTTGCAGCAGGAACAGTCCGCCGGCGAGAAACGCCAGGTTGACCCATTCCACACCACGCCCGCCGACACCACCGAACGCCGGATTGGTGGCGAACAGTTCATCGATGGTCAGGTTTTTGTTGATGCGCAAGCTGTCCAGTGCCGTGGCCTGAGCCCATGCATCCGGCGGCTGTCCTGGATTGAACACCTGTTGTAAGGCTGCGATCAGGTCCATGCCGTGGGCCGGCCAATGAGTCATTGGCTGTGGGAACAAAACGATGGCCAAGACAAATCCGAGCATCGCCGGATTGAACGGGTTTTTTCCGACGCCACCGTACAAGTGCTTGCCGAGCAGCAGGCCAGAAGCAATCGCCGTGACCGTCAGCCACCACGGGCAGTAAGGGGGCAGGGCGGCCGCTAGCAGTGTCGCGCTGACCACCGCGCTGCCATCGATAAGGGTTGACTGAATGGGGCGATGACGTAAGCGGGTGGCCGCCGCTTCGACGACCAATGCAGTGGTTATCGCCAGGATCAGATTGATCAGCACGCCCCAACCGTAGAACCAGAACAACGCCAGCAACCCAGGCAGCGTCGCGAGCAGCACCTGTTTCATCGCCTGTTGCAGGCGATCGTCCGGCATCTCAAGGGGCGACATGGTCTTGCACCTGGCGCTCGGCGTCTTGCAGGCGAGCGCGGGCCTTGTCGAGTGTTTCGGTTGGGGTGTCGGCGTGGCGTTCCAGTTTATTGAGGTCGGCGCGAGCGTAGGCCAATGCGGTTTTCAACTGCCGAAGCTGGCTGTCGATCGGGCGTTTTTCCACGCGCACAAGGTCAGGAGCTGGCTGATCACTGGAGGCTTCAGCGGCATGCAGGGCTTGCTCGGCGTCACGCAGCGCCTGTTCCAGCGTCGCGATTTGCTCCGTTGAAGCTTCCGCAGTTTGTGCTTTTTTCAGTTCGGCGCGGCGCATGGCCAGCTGGATTTTCGCTCGTTTAAGGTCAGCGTCTTTTGCCGGGGCAGGCGCTGGCGGGGCGGTTGGAGTGCTGTTTTCGAGTGATGCCAGCGCCTGTTCGGCCGCTTCGAATTGTTGCTGCAACACGATCAGTTGCGCCTGTTGCTCGAACGTCGGCGGATGACCGAAGGCTTTCAGCGACTTGTGCAATTGCGCGCGACTCATCGCGACATCGATCTTGGCTTTCTTCAATGCGGCATCGGTGGTGGCCATTTTCTGTGCCCGCACACGTTCCAGCGCAGCCTGCACCGGGTCGAGCGTGGAGACTTGGGGCTGCGCTGAACGTTTGGCGCGCGCTTCACGCTCGGCCTGTTTGTGCTGTTCTTCGCGTTCGAGGCGGGCATTGCGTCGCTCGAAACGCTGGCGCGCGTGATCGCGTTTGGCCGCGCGCTCGCGCTGTTCCTCGAGACTGAATGCCAGACCTCCCACCACTGGCAACGTAGTCGGCGGCAGCGGATGCATCTCAATGCAATCTACCGGGCACGGCGCCACACACAGGTCGCAACCGGTGCACTCGTCGATCAAGACCGTATGCATCAGTTTCGCTGCTCCGACGATGGCGTCGATCGGACAGGCTTGAATGCACTTGGTACAGCCGATGCATTCGGCTTCACGAATGTAGGCCACTTGTGGCGGCGCCGAACCTCGACTGATGTCCAGTTCCAGCACCGGTATTTTCAATAACCCGGCCAGCGCCGCGATGGTTTCGTCCCCCCCCGGCGGGCACTTGTTGATCGGTTCGCCATTGGCGATGCCTTCTGCGTAGGGCTTGCATCCGGGGTGGCCACATTTGCCACATTGGGTCTGCGGCAGCAGGGCATCGATGCGTTGAATCAGACTCATGTTTTGATCAGTCCACTGAATCCGAGAAAAATCACTGCCATCAGTCCGGCGCTGATCAGGTCGATCGGCAAGCCGCGAAAGGGCAGGGGAATATCGTTGCCAGCGGTGCGCTCACGCAAATCGCTGAACAGGCTCAATACCAGCCAGAAACCCAGCCCAGCGCCGAGGCTCAGCGCGGCGGCATGCAACAGCCCCTGATCATTCTGCGCATTGATCAGCGCCAGTCCAAGTACGCCGGCATTGCCCAGCAAGAGCGGCCATAAACCGTCGAATGGCCAGTCGGGCAGCCCGCACGCCAGCCATTTCAGCAGCGGTGCGATCAGCAACACGCTCAACGGCAGAAACACGAACAAGCGCAGGGCTTCAAGTTGCAGTGGTACCAGCAGCCAGTGCCAGATGACGTACCCCGCCACGCCGACGATCAGCATCAAGCACAGGGTCGCCAGTCCCAACGCATGCACCTGACGTCGACTGCCCGCCAACAGCGGATCGACGCCCAGCGGCCAGTGCAACACGAAGTTGTTGAGCAACGCAGCACTGATAAGCGTAAGCAGGAGTTCGGTCATGGTTCTGCCAGCAAAACGGGCGGATGTCTCATAAGGTTAGGCATTATCCGGCAGCCACGATGGGTGGGCCAGATATGAAAAATCCCACAGGCATGCGGGGCACGCCTGTGGGATCAATTTACCGCACCGTCTTACTTGATGCGCTGACCCGGCTTGGCGCCGCTGTCCGGGCTCAGCAGGTAGATTTCTTCACCGCCAGGGCCGGCGGCCATCACCATGCCTTCGGAGATGCCGAACTTCATTTTCCGTGGCTTGAGGTTGGCGATCATCATGGTCAGGCGACCGTCGAGCTGGGACGGATCCGGGTAGGCGCTCTTGATCCCGGAGAACACGTTGCGTTGCTCATCACCGATGTCGAGGGTCAGGCGCAGCAGTTTGTCTGCACCTTCCACGTGCTCAGCCTTGACGATCAGCGCCACCCGCAGGTCGACGGCGGCAAAGGTGTCGAAGTCGATTTCCGGCGACAGCGGATCCTTGGCCAGTTCGCCGTTGCCGGCCGGGGCGGTTGCACCGGTGTCGGTCTGGCTGGCGGTCAGGTCTTCTTTCGAGGCATCGCTCATGGCTTGTACTTTTACCGGGTCGATGCGGGTCATCAACGGTTTGAATTCATTGAGCTGATGGTTGGCCAGCAGGGTGGTGTGGTCGTTCCAGGTCAGCGGGGCGACGTTGAGGAACGCCTCGGCATCGGCGGCCAGCAGCGGCAGTACTGGTTTGAGGAAGATCACCAGTTGGCGGAACAGGTTGATGCCGGTGGCGCAGATCGCCTGCACTTCATCCTGTTTGCCTTCCTGCTTGTTCAACGACCACGGCGCCTTGTCGGCGATCCAGGCGTTGGCGCGGTCGGCCAGGGCCATGGTTTCACGCATGGCGCGGGCGAAGTCGCGGGCTTCATAGGCGTCGGCAATGCTTGGCGCAGCGGCCAGGAACGCTTCGGTCAGCTCTGGCGCGGCATTGTTGTCGACCAGCAGGCCGGCGTTGCCCTTGTGGATAAAACCGGCGCAACGGCTGGCGATGTTGACCACTTTGCCGACCAGGTCGGAGTTGACCTTCTGCACGAAGTCTTCGAGGTTCAGGTCGAGGTCATCGACGCCACGGCCCAGCTTGGCCGCGTAGTAATAGCGCAGGTATTCCGGCGACAGGTGATCCAGATAAGTACGCGCCTTGATGAAGGTGCCACGGGACTTGGACATCTTCTGGCCGTTGACGGTCAGGTAGCCGTGGACGTTGATCCCGGTCGGTTTACGCAAACCGGCACCTTCGAGCATCGCTGGCCAGAACAGCGCGTGGAAGTTGACGATGTCCTTGCCGATGAAATGGTACAGCTCGGCGGTCGAATCCTTGCCCCAGAACGCGTCGAAATCAAGCGCAGGCGTGCGCTCGCAAAGGTTCTTGAAGCTGGCCATGTAGCCGATTGGCGCATCCAGCCACACGTAGAAATACTTGCCCGGCTCGCCCGGGATCTCGAAACCGAAGTAAGGCGCATCGCGGGAGATGTCCCACTGCTGCAGGCCAGCGTCCAGCCACTCGGCAATCTTGTTGGCGACCGCGTCTTGCAGGGTGCCGCTGCGGGTCCAGGCCTGCAGCATTTCCTGGAAGTCCGGCAGCTTGAAGAAGAAGTGCTGGGAATCCTTGAGTACCGGGGTGGCGCCGGAGATGGCCGACTTCGGATCCTTCAGATCGGTCGGGGCGTAGGTCGCGCCGCATTTTTCGCAGTTGTCGCCGTACTGGTCTTCGGTGCCGCATTTCGGGCAGGTGCCCTTGATGAAACGGTCGGCCAGGAACATTTTCTTTTCCGGGTCGAAGTACTGGGTGATCGAGCGTTGGGCAATGTGCCCGGCGTCACGCAGCTTGATATAGATCTGGCTCGACAGCTCACGGTTTTCTTCGGCGTGAGTGGAGTGGAAGTTGTCGAAATCGACCAGGAACTCGGCAAAGTCGGCGCTGTGTTCAGCCTGCACGTTGGCGATCAGTTGTTCCGGAGTGATGCCTTCCTTTTCTGCGCGCAGCATGATCGCCGAACCGTGGGCGTCGTCGGCGCAGACATAGATGCACTGGTTGCCGCGATGCTTCTGGAAGCGCACCCACATATCGGTCTGGATATATTCCAGCATGTGGCCAAGGTGGATCGAACCATTGGCGTAGGGCAGGGCGCTGGTGACGAGGATCTTGCGTGGCTCGGACATGTGGGGCTTCGCTACTTGATGAAACGGAGGTCGGCCACTATAAAGCGCCGGGAAAGATATTTCACCCCTGCAAATAGTTGCAGGGCATGCCGTCAGGAGGGCAGAAGGGGTAGGATACCCGCCATCTTTTCCCAGTCTTGTTATCGGAGTTGCCCATGAGCGCCGTCACTCGCGCAGCGGTGGAAGCCGTCCTCAGCCAATACACCGACCCTTACCTGAACCAGGACCCGGTCAGCGCCGGTTGCGTGAAGAACATCGAAATCATCGGTGATCGCGTCAATGTTCAGTTGGAAATCGGCTATGCCGCCGGTCTGTTCAAGAGTGGCTGGGCACAATTGCTGCAACTGGCCATCGAAAATATCGACGGTGTGGTCATCGCCAGGGTCGAGGTCAACAGCGTGATCGCCGCGCACAAGGCCCAGGCACAGATTCCGGGCCTGGCCAACGTCAAGAACGTGGTCGCCGTGGCGTCGGGCAAGGGCGGCGTGGGCAAGTCGACCACCGCGGCCAACCTCGCGCTGGCGCTGGCCCGTGAAGGCGCCAAGGTCGGGATTCTCGACGCCGACATCTATGGCCCCAGCCAAGGCATCATGTTCGGCATCCCGGAGCGCACCCGCCCAGAGGTCAAGGATCAGAAGTGGTTCGTGCCGCTCAAGGCTCACGGTGTGGAAGTCATGTCGATGGCGTTCCTGACTGACGACAACACGCCGATGGTCTGGCGCGGGCCGATGGTTTCCGGCGCGCTGCTGCAACTGGTCACGCAAACGGCGTGGGGCGATCTGGATTATCTGGTGATCGACATGCCGCCAGGCACCGGCGACATTCAGTTGACCCTGGCGCAGAAAGTCCCGGTGGCCGGTGCGGTGATTGTCACCACGCCACAGGATCTGGCATTGCTCGACGCGCGCAAAGGCGTGGAAATGTTCCGCAAGGTCAACATTCCGGTGCTGGGCGTGGTGGAAAACATGGCCGTGCACATCTGCTCGAACTGCGGCCATGCCGAGCATCTGTTCGGTGAGGGCGGTGGTGAGAAGCTGGCGACTCAATACGGCGTCGAGCTATTGGCTTCGCTGCCGTTGTCGATGCTGATCCGCGAGCAGGCCGATGGCGGCAAGCCGACAGTGATTGCCGAGCCGGACAGCCAGATTGCCATGGTCTATCAGGAACTGGCCCGCCACGTCGGCGCGCGGATTGTCTTGCAGGAAGCGGTAACGCCGGCAATGCCGAACATCACCATCAGCGACGATTGATGGCCTGAAACACAATCAACTGTGGGAGCGAGCAAGCCCGCTCCCACACTGGTCTTGTGTCGGGGTTAGATACGCAAGCCGCCATCCATCTCCAGAATCCGGCCGGTGTAGTAGTCGTTTTCGAAGATGTATGCCGCCGAATGGGCGATTTCTTCTGGTTTTCCCATGCGTTTGAGCGCAATCCCTGACGTCATCTTCTCCAGCGCTTCGGGCTTCATGCCCAGGGTCATCTCGGTTTCGATGAAGCCCGGCGCAATGCCCGCCACGCGAATGCCGTAACGCGCCAGTTCTTTGGCCCAGGTCACGGTCGCCGCGACAACGCCGGCCTTGGCGGCAGAATAGTTGGTCTGGCCAACGTTACCCGCCCGCGAGATCGACGAAATGTTGATGATCGCGCCGCTGTTTTTCAGCTCGACCATTTTCGCCGCCACTTCACGGGTGCACAGGAACACGCCGGTCAGGTTGACGTCGATCACCGCCTGCCATTGGGCCAGGCTCATCTTGGTCATTTCGCCGTCCTTGACCTTGAGCAGCAGGCCATCGCGCAGGATTCCAGCGTTGTTGATCAGGCCGTGGATCGCACCAAAATCGGCGGCCACCTGGGCCACCATGTGCTCAACCTGTTCCTCATTGGCAACGTTGCACAGATAGCTGCGCGCTTGGACACCCTTGGCTTTGCAAGCTGCGACGGCGTCGTCGAGTTTTTCCTGGTTCAGATCGACCAAGGCAAGCTTGGCGCCTTTGCCTGCGAAATACTCGGCCATGGAACGCCCCAAACCCTGGCAACCGCCCGTGATAATGATTACTTTGTCGTTGAGTTGCATTCGCATGCCCCGATAGCAGGTCAGAGTGGTTTTCCCTTAGAGAGCCTCTCGATCTGCGCCCGACCTGGCCTGGCTGCACATGAGAATTGCCCCGAGAGTGAGCGGGACTTATCCCGGTCATCTGTCCGTTTTTTCGACGGATTCTTTTTAAGGAGTCATAAATTGAGCGTTGAAGTGGCCAAGAATGCCCGAGAATTGCTTCTCAAGGAATACCGGGGAGTGCTGTCGACCCACTCCAAATCGATGCCCGGCTTTCCCTTTGGCTCCGTGGTGCCTTATTGCCTTGATGAGCAGGGCCGGCCGCTGATCCTGATCAGCCGCATCGCCCAGCACACCCACAACCTGCAAAAAGACCCTAAATGCTCGATGCTGGTGGGCGAGCGTGAGGCCGATGATGTGCAGGCCGTTGGTCGCCTGACCTATGTGGGCGAAGCGCAAAAACTCGAAGACGCTGTGGCCATTGAAGCGGCCGCCGAGCGCTACTACCGCTACTTCCCCGATTCGCAGAACTACCACAAGGCTCACGATTTCGATTTCTGGGTGCTCAAACCGGTGCGCCATCGTTACATCGGCGGTTTTGGCGCGATTCACTGGATTGACCAACTGACCTTGGCCAACCCGTTCGCCGGCAAGGCTGAAATCAGCATGGTCGAGCACATGAACAGCGATCATGCCAAAGCCATTGCGCACTATGTCGACCTCTGTGGTCTGCCGAAAAGTGTGCCGGCGCAATTGGCCGGGATCGACACTGAAGGCATGCATCTGCGGATCGGTCAGGCCCTTTACTGGCTGCCGTTTCAAGCGCCATGTCATACGCCGATACAAGTGCGCGAAGCCTTGGTTTCTCTGGCTCACGCTCAGGTGTGGCCAAAAAATGCAGTGGCCGATGCTTGAATTCACGAAAGGGCGACGTCATCTAGGGCTTACTGCAAGGCATTTCTTGCGTTGAGGAATTTTTGATGCGCCCTTTTTTGTTGCTCTTTCTGCTGTTTCCGGTGCTGGAGCTATTCGTATTCGTCAAAGTGGCAGGCACCATCGGGTTTTTCCCGGCCCTGCTGCTGATCATTCTCGGCTCGATGTTCGGCGTGTTCGTGCTGCGCGTCGCCGGTCTGGCAACGGCGCTGCGTGCCCGTGAAAGCCTGAACCGCGGCGAACTGCCTGCGCAAACCATGCTTGAAGGCTTGATGCTGGCCCTGGCCGGCGGCCTGCTGATCCTGCCGGGTTTCATCAGCGACGTGGTCGGTCTGGTGATGCTGTTGCCGTTCACTCGTCGCCTGCTGGCCAACAAGATGCGCCAGCGTGCTGAAGAACAAGCCATGCGCCAGCGTGCGTTCGCCGATGACCTGCAACCTCGTGGCGGTCCTGCACCGCGACAGCCTGTGGGCCGCGAGGGCGATGTGATCGAAGGTGAGTTCGAACATCGCGACTCCAAGTAGCGCTTGCATCGACACGGCACCTTCGGGTGCCGTGCTCGTTAATGGGCTGCTTTTGTAAAGAACATCAGTAAAATTTTTTAGCGGCGCCCTTGTAATAAGCTTGTGCGCCCTTATGTATCGGTCACCGAAAGGTTTCCGATATTTGAGTCGGACAGACTTGCGCGGCTCGCTCGACGAACCGCAACCGGCGCAGGCCGGATTTGTTAAACCCGCCGGGACTACACCGGCCGATGAAAACCACAATTAGGAGAGATCGACAATGAAGCTTCGTCCTCTGCATGACCGCGTCGTTATCCGTCGCAGCGAAGAAGAAAAGAAAACCGCTGGCGGTATCGTCCTGCCAGGTTCGGCTGCTGAAAAAGCCAACCACGGTGTGATTCTCGCTGTAGGCCCGGGCAAAGCTCTGGAAAACGGCGAAGTGCGCGCACTTTCCGTGAAGGAAGGCGACAAGGTTGTGTTCGGTCCTTACTCCGGCAGCAACACTGTGAAAGTCGACGGCGAAGACCTGCTGGTAATGAGCGAGAACGAAATCCTCGCTGTTATCGAAGGCTGATACCTCCGTTCATTTTCCCGCTACTACAAAGTATTTAAGGAATATCGATCATGGCTGCTAAAGAAGTTAAATTCGGCGATTCCGCCCGTAAGAAAATGCTCACCGGTGTTAACGTTCTGGCTGACGCAGTAAAAGCGACCCTGGGCCCGAAAGGCCGTAACGTGATCATCGAGAAGAGCTTCGGCGCTCCGACCATCACCAAGGACGGCGTTTCCGTCGCCAAAGAAATCGAACTCGAAGATCGCTTCGAAAACATGGGCGCGCAGCTGGTCAAAGACGTTGCCTCCCGTGCCAACGATGACGCTGGTGACGGTACTACCACCGCCACTGTTCTGGCTCAGTCGATCGTCAACGAAGGCCTCAAAGCCGTCGCTGCCGGCATGAACCCGATGGATCTCAAGCGCGGCATCGACAAGGCGACCATCGCCATTGTCAAAGAGCTGAAAAACCTGTCCAAGCCATGCGCTGACACCAAGGCTATCGCTCAGGTCGGCACCATCTCCGCCAACTCCGACAGCTCCATTGGCGACATCATTGCCCAAGCCATGGAAAAAGTCGGTAAAGAAGGCGTGATCACCGTTGAAGAAGGCACTGGCCTGGAAAACGAACTGTCGGTTGTAGAAGGCATGCAGTTCGACCGTGGCTACCTGTCCCCGTACTTCGTCAACAAGCCGGAAACCATGGTTGCCGAGCTGGACAGCCCGCTGATCCTGCTGGTCGACAAAAAAATCTCGAACATCCGCGAAATGCTGCCAGTACTGGAAGCCGTTGCCAAAGCCGGCCGTCCACTGCTGATCGTATCGGAAGATGTTGAAGGCGAAGCCCTGGCGACGCTGGTAGTGAACAACATGCGTGGCATCGTGAAGGTGGCGGCCGTCAAGGCTCCAGGTTTCGGCGACCGTCGCAAGGCCATGCTGCAGGACATCGCTGTTCTGACCGGCGGTACCGTGATCTCCGAAGAGATCGGCCTGAGCCTGGAAGCCGCTACCCTGGAAAACCTGGGCAGCGCCAAGCGCGTGACCATCTCCAAGGAAAACACCATCATCGTTGACGGTGCTGGCGTAGAAGCAGACATCCAGGCGCGTATCGCTCAGATCCGTGCCCAGGTTGCCGAAACTTCCTCGGACTACGACCGTGAAAAACTGCAAGAGCGTCTGGCCAAGCTGTCCGGCGGCGTTGCAGTGATCAAGGTTGGCGCTGGTTCCGAAGTCGAAATGAAAGAGAAGAAAGCCCGCGTTGAAGACGCCCTGCACGCAACCCGCGCAGCCGTTGAAGAAGGCGTGGTACCTGGCGGTGGCGTAGCGCTGATCCGTGCTCTGGAAGCCATCCTGGACCTGAAAGGCGACAACGCTGATCAGGACGTCGGTATCGCTGTTCTGCGTCGTGCTGTTGAAGCACCGATGCGCCAGATCGCTGCCAACAGCGGTGACGAGCCAAGCGTTGTGGTCAACGAAGTCAAGAACGGCAAAGGTAACTTCGGTTACAACGCTGCGACTGGCGAATACGGCGACATGATCGAAATGGGCATCCTGGACCCAACCAAGGTTACCCGTTCCGCTCTGCAAGCTGCATCGTCGATCGGTGGTCTGATCCTGACTACCGAAGCTGCAATTGCCGACGCACCGAAGAAAGAAGGTGCTGCTGGCGGCGGTATGCCAGACATGGGTGGCATGGGTGGCATGGGCGGCATGATGTAAGCCAGCCTTACCCCCGTAACGAAAAACCCCGCCTGCGATGAGCAGGCGGGGTTTTTTATTGCCCGCCATTCACGTCCGCACCCACAACCTGTGGGAGAGAACTGTGTTTCAGGCGCCGACGGGTTGTGCTTTCGCTGCCGCTTCAGCCTTGAGCGCCGGGCGGTACAACACCCAGTAATACGACCCCAGACAAATCAGCCAGCAGAAGATCGCTGTCCACACGTTGTGGGAAAAGAAGTGCGCTCCCTGCATCATCCGGCTGATCGAGAATACTGAACCCAATGCAAAGGCAAAGATGAACGCTTGTCTGGCCAGGCGCGGACGGCGATCACGCAGCACGAAGAACAGCGCAAACAAGGTGAACCCCGTCGCCGCATGCCCTCCCGGCCAGCAACGGCCCGGTTTGTTGGTCGGCGGACGATGATCAAGTAACTTGCTGTAGGTTTCATGGCCGCCGAATTGCTCCAGGCTCCAAGGGCATTGCACGGCAGTGACGGCTTTGACCGGCGTCACGAACGAAGTGGCCAGCCCGAGGGACAGCACCAGGCAGCCCAATTCCCGCTTGAACGGCTTGAGTCGTGCGATGAAGAACGATCCGATGAAGCCGAGAATGGCAAACACCGAGAACGCTATCACCACCTGCTTGGCTCGATCATGAAGGATGTCTTCGAGGAAAAAACTGTGTCGGCCGATGAAATCGCCAGCGACCGGATCGTAGAACAGCCTGGCCAGGTCCATGTCCAGATCGGTCAGTTCGAGTAGCAGCAGAATAATTGCCGCGAAGGTGGGTATACCCAGGCACAACCAGAAATTCAGAGGCCGTGAAGCGGGGCGGGCAGAGGTCGACACCATGGTAATTCCCTGGTCGGTTAGTGTGTTCGATGAGCGCTACCGCGCGGAGTCTGCACCCGCTGGCGTCGGCGATTTGTTAACCGAAAGTGAAAAATACGTTGGCAGGCACAGCCAGCATCCTTGTGGGTAAACAATCCGACGCATGCCTAGCCCTGAGCCGCACTTGGCCGTAAGCTGCGCGGGCCATGACGGCCGTTACTGTGTAAGAAGAGGTGCCCATGCGAATTCTATTGGTCGAAGACAACCGCGATATCCTGGCCAATCTGGCCGATTACCTGGGACTCAAGGGTTATACCGTCGATTGCGCCCAGGACGGTCTGTCGGGCCTGCATCTGGCGGCTACCGAGCACTATGACCTGATTGTGCTCGACATCATGCTGCCCGGCATCGACGGCTACACCCTGTGCAAACGCCTGCGCGAAGATGCCCGTCGGGACACGCCGGTGATCATGCTGACCGCCCGGGATCAACTGGACGATCGTCTTCAGGGCTTCAAGTCGGGGGCTGACGATTACCTGGTCAAGCCATTTGCCTTGTCCGAGCTCGCTGCACGGATCGAGGCGGTGATGCGCCGTGCCCAGGGCGGAGGACGCCGTGCACTGCAAGTCGGTGACCTGAGTTATGACCTCGACACTCTGGAAGTGACCCGTGAAGGCAAACTGCTGAAACTCAACCCGGTCGGCCTCAAGCTGTTGGCGGTGTTGATGCAGAAGAGCCCGCATGTGCTTCGCCGTGAAGTCCTCGAGGAGGCGCTGTGGGGCGATGACTGCCCGGACAGCGACAGCCTGCGCAGTCACGTTCACCAATTGCGTCAGGTGATCGACAAGCCATTTGCCAAGCCACTGCTGCATACCGTGCACGGCGTGGGTTACCGTTTGGCCGAGGGGCGTGATGGAGTTTAAGCAAAGCCTTTCACAGCGCATCATCATTGCCTTTGCGTTGATGAGCGCACTGGTGGCCGGCGCTTTCGCCATGGGCATTGTCGCCACGGTGCATCTGGTGGAGGAAAAACTGATTTCGGCAGGGCTGGGCGGCGATCTGCAGCGCCTGTTGCTGATGGACAGTGTTTCCGACTGGAGCCATCGGCCAGAACCGGATCAATTGTTCTACTTCAGTGGTGGACCGGGCGATTTCGAACTGCCCAAGGACTTGCGTCACCTCGATTCCGGCTTCCACGAAGTGTTCCGCGAGCAGCTTTCGTATCATGCAATGGTCGAGGTCGTCGATGGGCGGCGGTATGTGCTGCTGCAGGATCAAAGCGATTTCGAAGAGCGCGAGCGCGTGTTGTTTGCCGTGGTGCTGGTGGGGTTCGTGCTCAGCCTGGCCTTGGCGGTTCTCCTCGGTTGGGTGCTCGCGCGCAAAGTGATGGCTCCGGTGGTTCGGCTGGCGCGCCAGGTGCGTCATCGCGACCAATTGCTCGGGCTGGCACCACCGCTGGCGCCGGACTACGCGGCTGATGAAGTCGGCGAACTGGCGGTGGCGTTCGATGCCACGCTGGGGCGTTTGCGACAGGCATTGACCCGCGAGCGGCTGTTCACCAGCGATGTCAGCCACGAATTGCGTACACCGCTGATGGTGCTGGCGAGTTCCTGCGAACTGCTGCTGGAAAACCCGGCAATCGACACGCGCGGTCGTGCACAGGTCGAGCGTATTGCGCGGGCCAGTGAGGAAATGCGCGAGCTGGTACAGACCTTCCTGATGCTCGCCCGCGCCCAGCGCGAAGACGCGGGGATGGCGCCACAACAGAACCTCAGTCAGGTCGCCGACAGTCTGCTTTGCGTATGGCGCGAATCGATCGAAAGCAAAGGTTTGACCTTGCAGTTCGAGCCCGGTAATCCACCCGCCACCTGCTACAACGCAACGCTGTTGACGGCGGTGATGGGTAACCTGTTGCGTAACGCTTGCCATTACACCGAGCAGGGTTTCATTCGCCTGACGCTCAATGCCAACGGGTTTGTCGTCGAGGATTCCGGTGTGGGTATTCCCGAGGAAAAACGCGAGGCGATGTTCGAGCCGTTTGTACGCGGCGGTGAAAAACGCGGTGAAGGCCTGGGGCTTGGATTATCGCTGGTGCAGCGCATTTGCGAGAACCAGGGCTGGAGTGTCAGCTTGAGTACGATGCAACCCAATGGCTGTCGTTTCGAAGTTGATCTAGGCAAAATCTGACGCAAATAGTGGCTCGATGATACTCCCGCCAACCTGTCTGAATCCTGTATAACGCTGCAATACTTTGTCGGTTGGCCTTACGAAATTTTCACAGCTGGATGACCTGACGCTGACACACCTCGCCTTAAGGTGGTGACATCAGTAATTCAGGAGTTCTGGTGATGGCCGGCCCGATCAAGCTCGATTTTTCCGAAAAGTACGATGATCAACATGCGCAGAAATACCTGCGCAAGCATAAAGACAGCCTTGGTCGTCGTCTCTCCCTCTGGCGGGACGAACAGTTGGCTCGCAAGGCGCTGGCGTTGGCCGGTGAGCCGGGGCTGGTGCTGGATCTGCCTTGCGGTGCGGGGCGTTTCTGGCCATTGCTGGGTGAAAAAGCCAATCGCGTGATCATCGGGGCGGACAATTCCGAATCGATGATCCAGACGGCCATGCAGGCGCAACCCGCCGATGTGGTGAAACGGGTACAACCCTTGCACACATCTGCGTTCGACATTGCCTTGCCTGATAACGCCGTCGACAGCATTTTCTGTATGCGCCTGCTGCATCACATCGGAGACGCCGAGCATCGTCGGGCCATTCTGCGTGAATTCGAGCGCGTCACCCGTGACAGCGTGATCATTTCATTGTGGGTCGATGGCAATTTCAAGGCTTGGAAACGCCAGCGCGCCGAGAAGAAACGTGCCAGTCGCGATTACCAGAATCGCTTTGTGTTACCGGCTGCTACGGTCGAAAAAGAATTTGAAGAGGCGGGTTTCCGCATTCAGGAACAACTGGACTTTATTCCGCTCTATGCGATGTGGCGGGTTTACGTATTACGCAAGAGGTAACAGGATGGCAGTGCAATTTGCAGCAGAAACGGAAGTCGCTCCGCAGGACCGCTTCGACTACTACTGGGCTCAGCGCGGTGAATGGGTGGAAGAACCCAACGTGCGCCGCGGTGGCGAAAGTGGTGTGCAACGGATCGTGGGCAAGGACGGCCAATTGCTGTATGCCAAACGCCAGACTGGACACATTTATCGCAGTTGGTTGCACCCCTTCGGACGCCCGACCGTCTTGCGCGAGCTTGATGCACTGACCGGCGTCAGCAAACTGGGTGTGCGAGTACCGCAAATCGTTTTCTGTGGTGCCCAGCCTGATCCGCAGCACAAGTGGCGCGCACTGCTGGTGACCAAGTCTCTGGATGGTTTCCAGGAACTGGAACATTGGCTGGCGGCAGCCGGTGGGCGCGATCAGTGTGGTGATGTGATCTATGAGCGTGTGCTCAAGGATCTCGCCGAAAACCTGGCGCGCATGCACAAGGGCCGCTGGCAGCACAGCTGCATTTACATCAAACATGTGTTTGTGCGAGTGACCGGCGAAGGCGAATCCGCCGAGGTCGAAGTGGCCTTGATCGACCTGGAGAAATGCCGCCAGCGTCTGACGGCCTATCGCGCCGCCTCTCACGACATGAAGCAATTGCGTCGCCATTCGTCGTTCCGGGATACGGACTGGAAAAAACTCGTCTACTTTTACGAGACGGCGTTTGGCAGCGCTATCAAAGGTTTATAGCGATGAAACTCGAAATTGCACGAGGTTTGTTTTTGGCTGGAGCCTTGGCAGTTGCATCACTCGCGGTGGCTGCCTGGGAGCAGCCACGCATGCAGGTTATCGGTGCATCCCTAGCGGATGCCCATTGCGTGGTGCCACGGGCGGCGAAAGCCTCCGTGGCGACCGAACCCGATCATGATCTGCTGTTGTTCATGTTCGGACTTTCTCAAGGGATGAGGCCACAAAGTTGAACCGATTGAAGCCCAAGTAAAAGGCCTCGCCGTTGCGAGGCCTTTTTTATTGTGCAGATTTCGGGAATTGCTCCCACAGGGTGTTATGCGGTTTTCTTTGGATCCGGCTTGGCCAGCAAGGTGTAAACGCAGGGCAGGACGAACAAGGTAAACAACGTCCCGATCGACATCCCTGTCGCAATCACCATCCCGATATCAAACCGGCTGACCGCCCCGGCACCTGTTGCCAGTATCAGCGGCACCATGCCGAAGACCATTGCGGCGGTGGTCATCAACACCGGCCGTAAGCGAATCGCCGCCGCTTCCTCCACCGCCTCACGCACCGACAGCCCCTTGTCCTTGCGCAACTGGTTAGCGAACTCGACGATCAGGATCCCGTGCTTGCTGATCAACCCGATCAGCGTCACCAGGCCCACTTGGGTGTAGATGTTCATGCTCGACCAGCCAAGGAATAACGGGATCAGCGCCCCGCAGATCGACAACGGCACCGTCACCAGAATAACCAGCGGATCGCGAAAGCTCTCGAACTGCGCCGCCAGCACCAGAAAGATGATCGCCAGCGCCAGCGCGAACGTCACCCACAATGCGCTGCCTTCCTGGACGAACTGGCGCGACGCGCCGCCATAGTCGAAGGCAAAACCGACGGGTGCCTCTTCCCGGGCGATCTGCAAGACAGTGTCGATGGCTTCACCCATGCTCACCAACGGGAATCCGGACAGCTTCGCGGCGTTGAGTTGCTGGAATTGATTGAGTTGTCGCGGGCGCGCCCGGTCAGTCACGGTGATCAACGTTGACAGCGGCAACAACTCACCCTGGGTGTTTTTCACGTAATAGTTGTTCAGCCAGCCCGGATTGTCGCGGTAAGCCCGTTCAACCTGAGCGATGACCTTGTAGCTGCGTCCTTCGATGGTGAAACGGTTGATTTCAGCCTCACCGAGCAGGGTGGCCAGCGTGCCGCCCAGATCCTGCATCGAAACGCCCATCTGCGCCGCTTTGGCACGGTCGATGTCGACCACCACCTCTGGTTTGTCGAACGCCAGATCGAGGTCGACGAATGCAAATTTGCCCGATTCCATGGCGCGTTTCTTGATCCGGTCAGCCACTTGCAACAACTGCTCGTAGTCATTGGCGGTATTGATCACGAAATCAAACGGCAAGCCTTCACCGGTGCCGGGCAGTGACGGCAGATTGAAGCCGAAGACCTGCACGCCGGGGATGTTTTGGAGTTTGCCCTGAACCTCGGGAAGTATTTGCATCTGTGTACGGCTGCGTTCGTTCCACGGTTTGAGCAGGAAGCCACCGATGCCGGACTGCACGCCGTTGTAGCCGTTGATCTGGAACGAGGAGTAGTACTCCGGAAATTGCTTGAAGATCTTGATGAATTCGTCGGTGTAGGTGTTCAGGTAATTGAGGTTGGTCGGCTGCGGGGCGTTGGCAATCATGAAAATGATGCCCTGATCCTCGTCTGGTGCCAGTTCCGATTTGGTGAACTTGAGGAACACCGGAATCAGGCACAGCACGATCACCGCAAAGACCAGTACCACCGGCCGCGTATTGAGCGTGCCGTGCAACAGGCTTTGGTAGCGGCGCTTGAGGCCGTCAAAGATGCGGTCGAGGCGATGGGCCAGGCCACTGGGGTTCTCATCGTGACGCAGTAAAAAGGCGCACATCATTGGTGACAGCGTCAGGGCAACGATGCCGGAAATCACCACGGCGCCGGCCAGGGTCAAGGCAAATTCCTTGAACAACGCCCCGGTCAGCCCGGTGAGGAAACCAATTGGTGCGTACACCGCCGCCAGGGTGATGGTCATCGACACCACCGGCATGGCGATTTCCCGTGCGCCTTCCAGGGCTGCCTCGAACGGCGTCTTGCCTTCCTCGATATGCCGGTGAATGTTTTCCACCACCACAATCGCATCGTCGACCACCAACCCGATCGCCAGCACCATCGCCAGCAAGGTCAGCAGGTTGATCGAATAGCCCATCATCTGCATGAAGAACATCACGCCGATCATCGACAGCGGAATGGTCACAACCGGGATCACCACCGAACGCAGCGCGCCGAGGAACAGGAACACCACGACGATCACGATCAGCACCGCTTCGAACAGGGTTTTCACCACTTCGTCGATGGAGGCCTGAATGAACAGGGTGGCGTCGTAGGCAATTTCGCTTTTGAGGTTCGGCGGTAGCTGGGCTTCGAGCTGCGGCATGATCTTGCGCACTTCCTTGATCACGTCCAGCGGGTTGGCGCCGGGCGTGGCCTTGATGCCGATGTACACCGACGGGGTGCCGCCGAAGGAGCTGATGGAGTTGTAGTTCTCCGCGCCCATTTCGACCCGCGCCACATCACTGAGCAATACGCGGCTGTCGCCATTGACCTTGAGTGGAATCGCGGCGAACGCTTCGGCGGATTTCAGTTCGGTGTTGGCGTTGATGCTGGTGACCACGTACTCGCCTTTCACTTCGCCAGCGGCGGAGAGGAAGTTGTACTGGCGCACCGCGTTGGTGACGTCGCTGGCGCTGAGGCCGAACCCGGCGAGCTTGACCGGGTCGAGCCACAGGCGCATGGCAAACACCTGATTGCCGAGAATCTCGGCTTCGGCCATGCCCGGCAGGGTCGCCAGTTTTGGCTGGATGACCCGTGACAGGTAGTCGGTGATCTGCGGGTTGCTCAAATCCTTACTGAAGAAACTGATGTACATCAGCGCCGAGGCGTCGGCGGATTCCTTGCTCAGCACCGGATCTTCGGCATCTTGCGGCAGTTGGTTTTTCACCTCGTTGGCCTTGGCCAGCAACTCGGTGAAGAGGCGGTCGCTGTTGGAGCCGATGCGCGCGTAGATCGAGATCACCGAGAAGTTCTGGCGACTGACCGAGGTCATGTAGTCGATACCCTCGGCACTGGCCAGGCTCTGTTGCATCGGCTGGGTGATGTAGCCCTGGATGGTTTCGGCGTTGGCCCCCGGGTAGGCGGTGGTCACCGTGATCAGGGCGTTTTCCAACTGCGGATATTGGCGCAGCGGCAGCTTGCTCCAGGCCTGGAAGCCCAGCAGCACAATCAACAGGCTGACCACGGTGGCGAGCACCGGGCGGCGGATGAACGGATCGGTAAAAGCCATGGGGATTCCTTGATCAGTCGGCGCGGGGCGGACTGTTCTGCTCGCCGAGGGTCTTGTCGTCGCTAATGGCAATGTGCGCGCCGTTGTCCAGTTTGATCTGGCCAGCGGTCACCACTTGTTCGCCTTTGAGCACGCCCTTGTTGATCATCACCAGGCCATCGCGGCGCTCACCGGTTTCGATGAAGCGGCGCTCGGCGATCAGCACCGGTTGACCCTTGTCGTCTTTTTCGACGCTGCCGTCCTCGGCTTTTTTCTGCCCGACCACGTACAGCGAGTTGCCGTAAAGGGTGTAGGTGATTGCGCTCTCCGGCACCACGACGTGCGTCTGCGGATCCGGCAGCAATACGTCGAGGCTGGTGAACATGCCCGGCAGCAATTTGCCGTCGGGGTTGGCGAGTGTGGCGCGTACCAGAATGTTGCGCGTCGTGCTTTCGACAATCGGATTGATGGCGCTGATCTTGCCCGCGAAGTTTTCCCCGGGGTAGGCGGACACCGAGATTTGCACCGGTTGGCCGATGGCCAGTTTCGGCACCGATTGTTCCGGTAAATAGAAGTCGGCGTAAAGGCTGCTCAGATTCTGCAGTGTGGCGATTTTGGTGCCGCTGGCGAGGTAGTCGCCGACATCGACCTGACGAATGCCGATGGTGCCGCTGAACGGCGCGAGGATGCGTTTTTTGGCCAGCGAGGCGTTGAGCTGATTGACCGTCGCCCGGCTCTTTTGCAGGACCGCCGAGAGCCGGTCGTACTCGCCTTTGGAGATGGCCCGGCTGTCGATCAGTTGGCTGCCGCGACCGAAGTCCAGTTGCGCCAGCCCCAGATCGGCCTTGGCGGTTTCCAGCAGGGCGGTTTCGACAGCGCTGTCGAGTTGCAGCAACGGTTGCCCGGCCTTGACCTTCTGCCCTGATTCGAACTTGAGGTCGGTGACGGTACCGGCGACTTCCAGGCTCAGGTCGACGCCTTGCAGTGCCTTGAGGGTACCGACGGTGGGTAAACGCATCTGCCACGGGCGTTCCGTGGCAATGGCCACGGCGACGCTGATCGCTGGTTTCGGCTTGGAAAAGCCCTGGACCATCGTGTAGATCGAAAAGGCTTTGTACCCGCCCAGCACCAGGACGACCAGCAAAACAACACCCAACATGATCAGCATGCGGCGACGCAGCATATTTCCAGTTCCTTGGATAAATCAGGTGAGACAGGCGGGCACATTACTCCGAGTACAGGGGGTATTCCAACTGGCAGTTTCTGCAAAACAATAAAGGCATTTCACGCCATCAAGTGCAGATGGTTGTCCCAGAGCCCTGCCGGCAATTCCAGCGGTTTGGCCAACAGTTGATCCTGACGGCAGTCGTAGTAGCGGCAACGCCCTTGACCGGAGGTCACGACAAAACCGTCCTTTACCGCACCCACGCCGGCACAATCGGGCAATGGCGCATCAAGGCGCACTTCGCCGCTGTCCAGATCCCAGATGAAGAAGCGATTGCCACGCGGTGCGGTCAGTGCCACCAGACGCAACTCACTGTGCACCGCAACGCTGGCGGTGTAGTGACCCATCGATTGCAACTGATGTTCCGGCACCGGGAATGCCACGAACGGCTGCCCGGGACGCTTGATCGCCAGCAGTTCGGAACGTTCGTGGGACGCGCCCATGAATTGCTGACCGGCGACAATAGTGCCGTCGCTGGCGATGCCCAGATGGCGCACGCTGTTCATTTGCTGGGCGAGGGTTTCCTTGCTCAGCAAGGTGCCGTCGCGCTGCATCAGCACCAGGCTCGGTTCCATGGCGTTGAGATTCATGTCGACGCGGCTTTCGGCTTCGGTACGAATGCCGCCGTTGGCCACCACCAATGTCTCGCCATCGGGCATCCACGACACCTGATGCGGGCCGAGGCCGTGGGTGGAAATCTCGCCGCGGTGTACCAGCCGCTCGCCCTCGAACCGGTACACCCCGAGCAGGCCACGGCCTGGGTCAGTGGTGTCGTTTTCGGTGGCGTACAGGTACTCGCCGTCCTTGTGAATCACCGCGTGGCCGTAGAAGTGCCGGTTCGGCTGCGACGTCACGGTTTGCAGCAGCGTACCGTCGCGCAGGTCGATCAGGTAGCTTTCGGTGCCCGGACGACGGGCGACGTACAGCGCAATCGGCAACGTCGGGTGGTTGATGATGTCGTGGCAACGCTGGCCGACTTCGGTGGCAAACACCCGTGTGCCATCGAGCCGATAGCCGACGGCGTAGTGCTTGCCGTCGGTGTCATCGCGCGCCGAGAGCAACAGCGGGCTCTGATCCTTGCGCTTGAACAGCGTCCAGCCGCCCAGTGTCACTGCTCCCAGCAGCAAACTACCTAAAGTCAGAGCCTGGCGTCGCAGCATGGCACTTGCCCTCATCAGTCACCGTCGTTGGCGTTGAAGCCCAGTTGAATGCCCAGCGCCTTGGCCAGTTCGCCTTCGTGCAGGCGATGGACGACGTTGAGGCTGTCGTAGATGTCGTTCAGTTGCTGACGGCCGGCGTCGTCTTCGAGCATTTCGCCGAGCGAGCGCTGCGTGCTGTCGAACAGGGTGAGCGAGGCGGCATAAGCGGCGTCGATCTTGTCCGCCAGAGGCTTCTGATCGCTTGGCAGCAGGCTGCGCAGGCCTTTGTTGTCGACACCTTCCCAAACGGTCTTGGCGGCGGCGAGGCTCGCTTCCAGGGCTGTCAGCGACGACTGGCTGCGCCATGCATCGGCCTGCAATGGCTGCGGCACGCCTTTGCTCTGGCGGCCCATTGGGGTGCCGAGCTTTTTCTTCAGGGTGTCGAGTGCGGTGACTTGTACGCGCAGCAGATCGGCAATCGCTTCGTGGGAGTCGGCGTAACGCTGGTTCGGGAACTTGGTCATCTGCGCGAGCATGCCGTCGGTGTTGTTCCAGCTCTGCAGAATCTCCTCGGCCAGTTGCTTCTGGCGTTCGCCAATGGCGATCAGCAGCGGGCAGTACTTGGCTTTCTGGTCGGCGTTGGCGACGTCAGGCTTGGCGTCGAACAGGATGTACTCGTAAGCCGACAGCCCCTGAACCACCACGCTCGACTTGGCCAGTGCGACAGCATCGATCTGCGGCTGGGCGACGACCAGTTGCTCGACCTGACGGCCGACGAGGTTTTTCTTGTCCGGCCAGAACTGCACTTGCCACGAGCGGTTGCCTTCGGCCAGCGGGCCGATCAGCAGCGGTTGCAACTCGGCCCAGGCTTTCTGCGCGTGCAGGAAGTCGGCGCGAGCGGTTTCCAGCGTCTCTTTGCCCTGGCAGTAGGCGAGGGCGCTGACCGCCAGTTGCTTGTCGGCTTCGACCCAACGGGTATACGTCGGCAGAATCACCGATTTGGCGATAGCGGCCGAAGTGACGGCTTGCGGATCCTGTGGCGAGCAAGCGCCGAGGGCGAGCGCGGCCAGGCTGGTGAACAGTAGCTTGGGACGGAACATGTCGGGCTCCCGATTCTTTTAAGTGTTTAAAGTGAATTCAGAAACGCCAGCAACGCGGTGCGCTGCTCGGCATTGAAAGACAAAACCTGTTGCTGCGCCGCTTGCGCTTCGCCACCGTGCCAAAGCACGGCTTCAAGCAGATTGCGTGCGCGGCCGTCATGCAAAAACTGGGTGTGGCCACTGACCGCTTGCGTCAGGCCGATGCCCCACAACGGCGGCGTGCGCCAGTCGCGGCCGGAGGCCTGGAATTCAGTGCGGTTGTCGGCCAGACCGTCGCCCATGTCATGCAGCAGCAGATCGCTGTACGGGCGAATCACTTGATTGGCCAGTTCAGGTTCGGCCGCGTTGGCGGCGGTGGTGTATTTCGGGGTATGACACGACTGGCAGCCGGCCTGGTAAAACAGGTTCTTGCCGGCCAGCACTTGGGCGTCGTTGACGTCCCGGCGCGCGGGGACGGCGAGGTTGCGGCTATAGAACAGCACCAGACGCAGGATGTTGTCGCTGACTTCCGGCTCACCGTCCGGGCCATTGCCGTTCGGCGCCTGTTTGCAGGCGGTTTGCGTTTCGGTGCAGTCATCGAACAGTCGCATGCTGGTCGTGAGGCCCATATCCCCGGCGAACGCATGAACATTCTGTTGGTTGAGGGTCGGTTGCCCGGCTTTCCAGCCAAATCGACCGATCACGGTTTTGTGCAGGACGTCATCCCAGACCTGGTTCGGTCGGCCATTGATGCCGTTCTTGTCTTTGGCCTGAGCGCTGGCGTTGGCGAGAATCGCTTCTTCGGGGATCGCTTCGAGCAGGCCGAGGCCGATCATGGGGGGGGCGATGCGTGCGGAGAAACGCGTATCGGGGTGCATCGGCCCGTAACCGAGTTGAGTGATTTGCAGCTCCGGTTTACGCAGTTCGACTTCGGTGCCGTCCTTGAAGCGCACCGGCACCGGTGTGTACTCGACGCGCACCTTGCCTTCCGGAACCACGCCAGGCACGGCCATGTCCTGGAGTTGGCCGCCGTAGACCGGCTCCGGCACCACGCCGACCTGTTCGATGACGTCGGCCAGTTCCGGGGTGTTGGGGATCGATAGTCTTACCAGCATCGACACTGCATTGTTTGCCTGCGGTGTCGGTGGATGACCGCGACCGTCCTTGATGTGGCAGTTCTGGCAGGCGTTGGTGTTGAACAACGGGCCGAGGCCGTCACGAGCGGTGGTGGTCGATGGGGCGATCACCCAGGGGCTGCGGAAGAAGCTGTTGCCGACGCTGAAATCCACCCGGCGCGATGGCGGCAGGTTGGCCGAGGGCAGGGAAAACGCGTTTTGATCGGTCTTGCGCACGGTCGCCGCACCGCCTGAGCGTGCTTCACCGGGCTCGGCTTTGGTGAAGCGCGGGGCGTCATCGCAGGCACTCAGGCCTAGAGCCAGAAACAGTGCGGACAAACGAAGAGGCAGCGAGAGCATCAGACATCCTGCGGACGGGCAAAAACAAAGGCGCAAAGTCTAACAGGGCGCAGGAGTTTGAATAAGAGGAATTATCGTTTACTTGATGTGAGGCCGTGATTTAGAGAAACGCAGTTTCCCCTCTGTGTGCGGGCTTGCTCGCGAAAGCGGTGTGTCAGTCAATTCATCTGTGTCTGACCTGCCGCTTTCGCGGGCAAGCCCACCCACCTTTGGACTGTGGCGCCTGTGAGTAACGGACACAAAAAAACCGGCCGAACAGACTGTGTGAAAACACACTGATGAAGGCCCAACAAAACGCCCCGACTTGTTCGGGGCGTTTG